>NZ_JBEXXN010000045.1:0-56411 GCF_040630445.1 Streptomyces sp. NPDC005805 | reverse complement strand
GTTGCCGGGGTAGGGGCCGATCCAGTCGCTCCCGGCGAACTGCGCCAGCTCCACCCGTTCCTCGGCGGCGCTCCCGGCCCGCCGCCGTCGGTGTGCGTACAAGGCGCCCCGGGCCGCCGCCGTACGCGCGTACCGGCCCCCGGGCGGCCGCGTGTGCGCGCCCGGGCCGCCGGGGCGGGGCCGGTACGGCCCGCCGTCCGGTCAGTGCACCGGCCCCGCCGTCCGGTCCGCCGTCCCGGCAGGGCTTCGGCCCCGCCGGCCGGTCAGGGCAGGGCCTCGCTCAATGCCTCGACCACCATCGTCCACATCGGCTGCGCCCCGGTGCCGAAGGCCGCCGCCAGCGCGTAGCCCACGGCCGCGTCGACCGGCCGGACCTTCGCCTCCGGGCGCCATTCGGCGTCCACCCGGCCGTCCCCGGTGGAGGTGAGGGCGCCTAGGCGGACTCCGTCCCGGGTGAGCCGGCTGTCCGGGACCGAGTCCGGCCGGAGCCGGTACGCGGCCCCGTCGTACGTGGCATCGACCCGGTACGACCGGCGGCTGAGCCGTCCCTTGGCGGGCCGGAGGGCGGCCTCTGCGCCGTCCACGGTGAGGGTGAGGTGCTCGGGGGCGCGGGTGCCGATCGGGATGTGCTCGTCCTGCTCCGACTCCGGCGCGCGGGTGATCTCCACGCGCGGGACGGCGTCTCCCTCGACCACCAGGCGCTGCCCGCCGGACGGGGTGGCGGCCAGGGTGACGGTGAGGGCGCCGAAGAGGGTGTCCTCGGCGGTGGTGGTGACGGTGGCGGTCTCGGGGCTCAGGGTGCTTCCTCCAGGATGCCCGACTGGGCGATCAGATAGCCGAGTTGGGCCCGGCTGCCGCTGCCGAGGGCCGCGTTCAGCTTGGCGATGTGGGCCCGGCAGGTGCGTACGTTCATGCCCAGGCGGCGGGCGATGGAGTCGTCGACATGGCCCTCCACCAGGAGCTTGGCGATGGACCGCTGGACGCCGGTGATGCCGTCGAGCTCGGGCGCGTAGGAGAGCTGCCCCTCCCAGGGGGTGGCGTGCAGCCACAACTGCTCGAAGACGCCCACCAGATAGCGCACCAGCCCCTCGTGGCGGAGTTCCAGGGCGACCTGGCGGTCGCTGCGGGCGGGGACGAAGGCCACCTTGCGGTCGATGATGATCAGCCGGTCGATGATCTCTTCCAGGGTGCGGACCTCGACCCCGTAGGCGCCGACGCGTTCGACGTAGGCGAGGCTCGACGGGTGGTGCCGCGCGGTGTGCTGGTAGAGGGTGCGCATCTTCACGCCGTTGCGCAGCAGGGGTTCCGTGCGGCGCAGGGCGGTCTCCAGGGTGTCGGGCCGGCGCCCGCTGCCCGGCTGGACGGTCAGGAGTTCCTCGTTGCACTCTCCGGTCACGCGGTCCAGAGTGGTGTTGATCAGGCTCAGGCCCTCCAGCACGGTGATCGCGTGCTGGGTGGAGAGGTCCTGGGCGGTGAGGCTCAGGAAGGGCTCGAAGGTGTCCGCGACGGTGAGGGCGAGTTGGCGGCGCTCCTGGATCTCGCGCTCGATGGGGTGCATCAGCTGGTTGAGGGCGAGGGCCGGCGGGACGGGCCGCAGCCACTGCGCGTCGTCGGGATCCGGGCGGAGCAGCGCGAGGTCAAGCAGGCAGGGCGCTTCCTTCACCTCTGAGCGGGACAGTTGGCCGGATCGCAATGCGGCCGCGTAGAGCTTTTTGCCCGCTTCGCAGAGTTCGCCAGCACTGTGACTATGTCCGAAACCATCATGATTAGACACCATTTGACACCCCCTCAGGGTCCTGCAATACAGGAACATGATGCCTGTGCTCGCTGGTGGAAGCATTCGGCGTGAGACATCGTCTTAGACGCGGGGGGAGGGTATTGAACAGAATGGGGTGGAGATCCTCCATGAACAGGATGGTTCGTATATTCTGCGCGCTCGGTCTTGCCGTGGCGGGTTTCGGTGCATTCGCCGCCCTCGGAGACCCGAGCTGGGAGTCCGAGCCGGCTACGGCGACCGTCGCGGCCGGGAACGACTTCTCGTGGGAGAGCGCGCCCACCGGTCGGGGTGCGGACGCATGACCATCCCCCCGGACGACCGGGTCTTCCGGCGCGAGATGGCCACGGCCTACCGGTCCGGGTGGCATTTCATCGATCTCGTCACGGCTATTCCCCACCGTGGCGACTCGTTGATGGTCACCCTGTTCGGCGAGCCGATCGTCGTCGCTCGCGAGGAGGACGAGGACGTCCGCGCGTACCGGTGCCTCCGTCGGCCGCGAGGCGCACCGCAGCCAGTCCGCTGTGCCATCAGGTACGGCATGATCTTCGTCAATCTCGACGCGCGTGACCACCAGCTCGTCGAGTCGGACGCCACCGCCACCCCCCGCAGTGCCTGAGCGGTTCCCCCGTCGTTACAGATCGCTCAGGTGCTTCCCCCACACAACGGCGCCATCGTGGACCTGAAACACGATGGCGCCGTTGTGCTGCCCGGAAACGCCCGGTGCGCTCGCGGCCGGCCCGGGCCGGCCGCCGTCAGGCGCGGCCCATCGCGCGGGTGAGGGTGATCTCGATGACCACCCGGTCCGGGTTGGGGGCGGGGGTGCGCTCGTAGCGGGCCGCGTAGCGGGCGACCGCGTCGGCGACCACGGCCTCCTCCGCGCGGATGCGTGCCACGCCCTCCAGCGTCGCCCAGCGCCCCTTGTCCACCTGGCAGACCGCGACCCGGGCGCCGTCCGGGCCGGCGGCCAGGATGTTGGCGACCTTGCGGCTGTGCTTGTTGGTGATGACCCGGGCCAGACCGCCCTCGGGGTCGTAGGTCACCCCCACCGCCACGACGTGCGGAGTGCCGTCCGCGCGGGGGGTCGTGAGCGTGCTCATGTGGTACTCACGCCAGAAGCTGAGGTAGGACGCGTCGGGGTTGCGCGGGTCGATGGCCATGGGGCGGAACCTATCCCCGGGATTCGCGCGCGCACCACATTGAGTGGAGTAGACTCAACTTTATGCACGTCGACTGAGGCAGTACTCATGACGGCAGCAGACAGCAGGAGAGCACCCGCCCGGGCGAGGAGGAGACACCGAACGTGGACGCCGAGCTGACCAACAAGAGCAGGGACGCGATCAACGCGGCGAGCAGCCGTGCCGTGCAGGACGGGCACGCCGACCTGACCCCGGCCCACCTGCTGCTGGCTCTGCTGACCGGCCGGGACAACGAGAACATCACCGATCTGCTGGCCGCCGTCGAGGCCGACCAGGCCGCCGTGCGCTCCGGCGCCGAGCGGGTGCTCGCCGCCCTGCCCAGCGTCACCGGCTCCACGGTCGCGCCGCCCGGGCCCAACCGCGAGCTGCTCGCCGTCATCGCCGACGCCGGCCGGCGCGCCAAGGAGCTCGGCGACGACTACGTCTCCACCGAGCACCTCCTCATCGGCATCGCCGCCAAGGGCGGGGCCGGCGGGCAGGTGCTCCAGGACCAGGGGGCGAGCGCGCGGAAGCTGCTCGACGCGTTCGCGAGGACCAGAGGAGGGCGCCGGGTGACCACACCCGACCCGGAGGGCCAGTACAAGGCGCTGGAGAAGTTCGGCACCGACTTCACCGCCGCCGCCCGCGAGGGCAAGCTCGACCCGGTCATCGGCCGGGACCAGGAGATCCGCCGTGTGGTGCAGGTGCTCTCGCGGCGCACCAAGAACAACCCGGTGCTCATCGGCGAGCCCGGCGTCGGCAAGACCGCCGTCGTGGAGGGCCTCGCCCAGCGCATCGTCAAGGGCGACGTCCCCGAGTCGCTGCGCGACAAGCGCCTGGTCTCGCTGGACCTGGGCGCGATGGTGGCCGGCGCCAAGTACCGCGGCGAGTTCGAGGAGCGGCTGAAGACCGTCCTCTCCGAGATCAAGGAGAGCGACGGGCAGATCATCACCTTCATCGACGAGCTGCACACCGTCGTCGGCGCGGGCGCCGGCGGCGACTCCGCCATGGACGCGGGCAACATGCTCAAGCCCATGCTGGCCCGCGGCGAACTGCGCATGGTCGGCGCGACCACCCTGGACGAGTACCGCGAGCGGATCGAGAAGGACCCGGCGCTGGAGCGGCGCTTCCAGCAGGTGCTGGTCGCCGAGCCCAGCGTCGAGGACACCATCGCCATCCTGCGCGGCCTCAAGGGCCGCTACGAGGCGCACCACAAGGTGCAGATCAACGACAGCGCCCTGGTCGCCGCCGCCACCCTCTCCGACCGGTACATCACCTCCCGCTTCCTCCCGGACAAGGCCATCGACCTGGTCGACGAGGCCGCCTCCCGGCTGCGTATGGAGATCGACTCCTCGCCCGTCGAGATCGACGAGCTCCAGCGCGCCGTGGACCGGCTGCGGATGGAGGAGCTGGCGCTGAAGAACGAGTCGGACCCGGCCTCCCGGCAGCGGCTGGAGAAGCTGCGCCGCGACCTCGCCGACAAGGAGGAGGAACTGCGCGGGCTGACCGCCCGCTGGGAGAAGGAGAAGCAGGGCCTCAACCGCGTCGGTGAGCTGAAGGAACGCCTGGACGACCTGCGCGGCCAGGCCGAACGCGCCCAGCGCGACGGCGACTTCGACACCGCCTCCAAGCTGCTCTACGGCGAGATCCCGACCCTGGAGCGCGACCTGGAGGCCGCCTCCGAGGCCGAGGAGGAGGCGTCGAAGGACACCATGGTCAAGGAGGAGGTCGGCCCGGACGACATCGCGGACGTGGTCGGCTCCTGGACGGGCATCCCGGCCGGGCGGCTGCTGGAGGGCGAGACGCAGAAGCTGCTCCGCATGGAGCAGGAGCTGGGCCGCCGGTTGATCGGCCAGGCCGAGGCCGTCCAGGCGGTCTCCGACGCGGTCCGCCGCACCCGGGCGGGCATCGCCGACCCGGACCGGCCGACCGGCTCCTTCCTCTTCCTCGGGCCGACGGGTGTGGGCAAGACCGAGCTGGCGAAGGCCCTCGCGGACTTCCTCTTCGACGACGAACGGGCCATGGTCCGCATCGACATGAGCGAGTACGGCGAGAAGCACAGCGTCGCCCGCCTGGTCGGCGCCCCGCCCGGATACGTCGGCTACGAGGAGGGCGGCCAGCTCACCGAGGCCGTCCGGCGCCGCCCGTACAGCGTGGTGCTGCTGGACGAGGTGGAGAAGGCGCACCCCGAGGTCTTCGACGTCCTCCTCCAGGTGCTCGACGACGGTCGGCTCACGGACGGGCAGGGCCGGACGGTGGACTTCCGGAACACCATCCTGATCCTCACCTCCAACCTGGGCAGCCAGTTCCTGGTGGACCCGGCCACCGGCGAGGAGGAGAAGAAGCGGCGGGTCCTGGAGACCGTGCGGGCCTCCTTCAAGCCCGAGTTCCTGAACCGGCTGGACGACCTGGTGGTCTTCTCGGCCCTCTCGCGGGACGAGCTGGCGCACATCGCGGGCCTCCAGATCGACCGGCTCGCGAAGCGGCTCGCCGAGCGCCGGCTCGTCCTGGAGGTCACCCCGGCGGCGCTGGAGTGGCTGGCGGACGAGGGCAACGACCCGGCGTACGGCGCCCGGCCGCTGCGGCGGCTGGTCCAGACGGCGATCGGCGACCGGCTCGCCAAGGAGATCCTCGCGGGCGAGGTCCGGGACGGCGACACGGTCCGCGTCGACCGCGTCGAGGACGGCCTGATCGTGGGCCCGGCGGCCCGGGGCTGACCGCCCGGGGCCGATCCTGTCAGCCCGTGGCTGACAGGGCGCGGCGGGGCTTGCCAGGGGCGGGCGGACATGGGAGAGGATGGCGGCATCCGTACGAAGGGAAATACACGGTGACCATCGATCCGTCCTCGATTCCGAACTTCGGGGGCCAGCCCCAGCCTCAGGCGGAAGGACCGGCGGGCCCCGTCGTTCCCGACCAGGACCTGGTCAAGCAGCTGCTCGACCAGATGGAGCTCAAGTACGTCGTCGACGACGAGGGAGACCTCGCGGCGCCGTGGGAGGACTTCCGCACGTACTTCATGTTCCGCGGCGAGAACGAGCAGCAGATCTTCTCGGTGCGGACCTTCTACGACCGCCCGCACCCGGTCGAGAAGCGCGCCGAGATCCTCGACGTGATCGACGACTGGAACCGCCGCACCCTGTGGCCGAAGGTCTACACCCACCTCCACGAGGAGGAGGACACGGCACCGACGCTCCGCCTCATCGGCGAGGCGCAGATGCTGATCGGCACGGGCGTGAGCCTGGAGCACTTCGTGTCGTCCACGGTGAGCTGGGTGCGCGCGTCGATCGAGTTCGACAAGTGGCTGGTCGAGCGCTTCGGTCTCGCCACCGGCGAGGACGAGAAGCCGGCCGACGAGGGCTGAGCCCGTCGCACACGCCCGAGGGGCCGGCCGGGAGCATCCGCTCCCGGCCGGCCCCTCGGCCTTCCCGGGTGGGTCAGGCGCGCTTCCCGGGTGGGTCAGGCGCGCAGGCCGCGCAGCCGGTCCACCGCCTCCTGGAGCACCGGGCGCCGCTTGCAGAACGCGAAGCGGACCAGGGTGCGTCCGGCCTCGGGGTCGTCGTAGAAGACCGCGTTCGGCACCGCGACCACCCCGCAGCGCTCCGGCAGGGAGAGGCAGAAGGCGGTGCCGTCCTTCTCGCCGAGCGGGGCGATGTCGGCGGTGACGAAGTACGTGCCCTGCGGGCGGTACACCCCGAAGCCGGCCTCGGCCAGCCCGTCCGCGAGCAGGTCCCGCCCGGCCCGCAGCTCCTCGCGGACGCCCGTGACGTAGGCGTCCGGCAGCCGCAGGGCCTCGGCGATCGCGTACTGGAAGGGGCCCGCCGAGACGAAGGTCAGATACTGCTTCGCCGTGCGCACGGCGGCGACCAGGGCCGGGGCGGCGGTCACCCAGCCCACCTTCCAGCCGGTGAAGGAGTAGGTCTTGCCCGCCGAGGAGATCGACACCGTGCGGTCCCGCATCCCCGGCAGAGAGATCAGCGGGATGTGCTCGCCGTCGAAGACCAGGTGCTCGTAGACCTCGTCCGTGACCACCAGCAGATCGCGTTCGACGGCCAGTTCCGCGATCGCGGTCAGCTCCTCGCGGGTCAGCACGGTGCCGGTCGGGTTGTGCGGGGAGTTGAGGAGGATCAGCCGGGTGCGCGGGGTGACGGCGTCCCGCAGGGCGTCCAGGTCCGGCCGGAAGTCCGGGGCCCGCAGGGTCACCGGGACGCGCTGCGCGCCGGCCAGGGAGATACAGGCCGCGTAGGAGTCGTAGTAGGGCTCGAAGGCGATCACCTCGTCGCCCGGTTCGAGCAGGGCGAGCATCGCGGCGGCGATCGCCTCGGTGGCGCCGGCGGTGACCAGGACCTCCGTGTCGGGGTCGACGTCCAGGCCGTAGTGCCGGAGCTGGTGCCCGGCGATCGCGGTGCGCAGCTCCGGGACGCCGGGGCCGGGCGGGTACTGGTTGCCCCGGCCGTCGCGCAGCGCCCGTACGGCCGCCTCCCGGACCTCCTCGGGGCCGTCCGTGTCGGGGAAGCCCTGGCCGAGGTTGATCGCACCGGTGCGGGCGGCCAGCGCCGACATCTCGGCGAAGATCGTCGTCCCGAACCCCGCCAGCCTGCGGTTGAGCAGCGGCCGGGGGCCCGTCTCGCGTCCTGTCATGGGCGCCATCCTGCGCCGAACCTCTGGACTTGCTCAAGTCTGCTTTGACCCGCCCGCGGCGCGGGGATTCCCCTCTCAGGCGCGTGAGGACGGCATAAGCGAACTCACGCGGAAGCAGGAAGCGGTCGCGCAGCGTCGCGGGGGACTCGCTTCGGGGGAACGAGAAGGATGGTGAAGTGATGATCGGAATCGTGATCGCCATCGGCCTGCTGGGAGCCGGCATCGTCGTCGCCAGGACGGTGACCCGGGGCCGCCGGAGGGGCGGCCGGCGCGCGGGCGGCGGCTCGGGCAGCTGGTGGGTCATGGGCGGCGACAGCGGCTCCGGCGGCGGATGCGGCGGGGGCTCCTCGTCCGGCGGCGGGTCGTCGTGCGGCGGGGGCGGCGGAGGCTGCGGCGGCGGAGGCTGCGGCGGCGGGAGCTGACACGGGGCAGCGGCCCGCGCCGGGGGAGGAACCCGGCGGTGAAAAGCCGCCGGGTTCCTCCCTGTTGACGGCCGCATGTGCCCCGGGCAGCCCAGCGCCTGTGGCGTGAAGCCCACTGGCCCTTTTTTCATTGAACAGTTGAACCGTTGGGCCCCCGAGGGGATGGAAACCACCGCACGTTGGGAAAAACCTCTGTGGTCGGCAATCCGTTCATGATTCCCTCATGACAGGGACCGAGCGGTTCCAGCCAGCCCCTCCGAACCGCCGGGAGCCGCGGCGGACCGGCAGGGGTCCGCCCCTCCCCATCGTGCGCTTCCCCGCCGGAGCGCCGGGTCCCGTGTCCACCCGCCGAAGCGCGTCCTGCGGAGCCCACCCATGCTCACGACCATCGACACCGCCTACACCGACACCCGCGCCGACGACCTCGCCTGGGCGCTCGGCCGGGAGCCGCTGCCCGCGCTGGCCGTCCTCGACCTCGAAATGGCCGGGGCGACGGTCCAGTTGAGACTGCTCGGCGCCTCCCACCAGGTGCTGCTGGAGGACGGCCGGATCTCCTGCTCGGAGACCGTCGCCTGTCTGCCCGGCAGCAGTACGCCGCTGCCCCTCGGGGTGGCCGAGCGGATCGGCGACTGGGACTACGAGTTCGCCGCGCGCGTGGAGACCCTGAGCCGGCAGGCCTTCGCCGGGCGGGCCCAGGAACTGCTGGCCCTGGTCGCGGACCACCCGCGCGGTCTCGCGGGCACCTTCCCCGGCGACCCGCACGCCTTCACCGCGCTCTTCGCCCAGCGGGCCGGCCACCAGGTGCAGTGGCGCACCTGGCACGCCTACCCCCAGGAGGGCCGGCTCGTGGTGACCCGCACCCGGGTCGGGGCCGTCCGCCGGACAGCGGCACGAACGGGCCGCGAACACCCCGCAACTCCTGTGAGTTAACTCGTGTGGGTGACAATAGGTAGAACTCTTGTGACGTAGCGTTACCAGGGTGATCGACCAGCACCAGTCCACCCCGCGCACGGACGGGGTGCTGCTGCCCGTCAGCCCCGAAGCCGGGCGGATCCTGGTGCTGGCCGTGGTGTTCGTCTGCGCCGCCTGCGGCCTGGTCTACGAACTGGAACTCGTCGCCCTCGCCTCGTACTTGATCGGTGACTCGGTCACCCAGGCGTCCGTGGTCCTCTCCGTGATGGTCTTCGCGATGGGCGTCGGCTCGCTGCTCGCGAAGCGGCTGCGCTGCCGTGCCGCCGTCGGCTTCGGCGTCCTGGAGGCCGTCCTCGCCCTCGTCGGCGGCAGCTCGGCGATGGTCCTCTACGCGGCCTTCGCGTGGACGGGCGGCTCCCGGCTGGTACTGGTGCTGTTCTCGCTCGCCATCGGGGTGCTGATCGGCGCCGAGATACCCCTGCTGATGTCCCTGATCCAGCGGGCCTCCCGGCGGGACGCCGAGGGCACCGTCGCCGATCTCTTCGCCGCGGACTACGTGGGCGCCCTCGTCGGCGGCCTCGCCTTCCCGTTCCTGCTGCTGCCCTGGCTCGGCGAGCTGACCGGGGCGCTGGCGACCGGCGCGGTCAACGCGGTCGCCGGGGCGGTTCTCGTGCTGTGGCTCTTCCGCCGGGAGATGAGCCGCCGGTGGCGCCGCCGCCTCCTCGTCCTCAACGGGGTGGTCCTCGCCCTGCTCGCCCTCGCGGCCGCGCTCGTCGGCGACTTCGAGGAGGCCGCCCGCCGGGCCATCTACGGCGACCAGGTGCGGGTGGCGGTGCGGACCGGAGTCCAGGAGGTCGTGCTGACCGGTCACCCCGACCGGCCGCCCGACCTCTTTCTCGACGGGCGGCTCACCGTCCGAGGCGGGGACGAGCGCGGCTACCACGAGGCCCTGGTCCACCCCGCGATGAACGGCCCGCACGCCCGGGTGCTGATCCTCGGCGGCGGCGACGGCCTCGCCGCCCGGGAGGTGCTGGGCTACGGGGACGTGGAGTCCCTGACCCTCGTGGAACGGGACGCGGGCCTGATCCGGCTCGCCCGCACCGACGAGCCCCTGGCCGCGCTGAACGGCCGGGCCTACGACGACCCCCGGCTGCGCGCCGTCACGGCCGATGCGTTCTCCTGGCTGCGCGGGGCCCGCCACGGCGCCTACGACGTGATCGTCTGCGACCTGCCCGGGCCCGGGGCCGCCGCGGACCCCAAGCTCTACTCGCAGGAGTTCTACGGCCTGGCCCGCCGTGCCCTCGCGCCCGGCGGCCGGCTGGTGGTGCACGCGGGGGAGCCGGGTTCGCGGCCGGGCGTGTACTGGACCGTCGACGCGACCCTGGTGGCGGCGGGGCTCGCCACCGCGCCGTACCGGGCCCCGGCGTCCGGCGGCGGTTCCTCCGGGGCCGGTGCGCCGGGGCGGGGGGCGCCGGGCCGCGACCACGGGTTCCTGCTCGCCGGGGTGGGGCATCCGCCGGCCCTCGCCCTGGACCCGGGCGCGCCCCGGCTGAGGACCGCCCTCCCGGAGCGCCTGGCCGGATACGGGCAGGCGGCGGAGAGCACCCGGCTGACCGGGCTGCCGCCCTCCACCCTGGTGCGACCCCGGTACGCGCACCAGAGCTGACCGGGCCGCGGCGGCGGAGGCCGGGGCGGGCCGCCGTGCGGGGCACGGGCGTGCGCGCGTGCCGTGTGAAAGGCAGACGCGGCGGGTGCGGCTGAGTAGGCTCGGTTGCCATGGAGCATGAGGCGTTCGTTCCGGTGCCGGCAGAGACCCTCCGACAGGCCCTGAGGGACCCCGCCCGGGTCGCCCGGTGCGTACCGGGGCTCCAGCAGGACGCGGACGACGCGGCCCGGCCCCTCTCCGGGAGACTCAAGCTCCGCGTCGGCAACCACACCATCACCTACCGCGGGGCGCTCCATGTCGTGGAGCAGGGCCGCGCCTTCGTCGTCGAGGGCGAGGGGACGGAGGCCCGCGGCGGCGGCTCGGTGAAGGTCACGCTGACGGTCCGTCCCGAACCGACGGACGGCGGCACCACCCTGACGTTCACCGGCTCCACCCGGGCCGAGGGCCGCCTCGCCGACCTCGCGCCGGCCGCGCGGACCGCCGCCGGGCACCGGCTGCTGGACCGGTTCGCCGAGTCGCTGGCGGCGGTGGCCTTCGACGACCCCTCGGACGGGCCGGCAGACGGCCCGGCGGAGGACGGTCGCGAGGGGCCGGGGCACTCCGGCGCGGCGGCCGTGGCCCCGGAGCCCTGCGTCGACGCGGCGAGCGAGCCCGCGCCGGGCACGGGCGAGGGCGGGACGGTGGACGACGCGGATGCCGGCCCGGCCCCGGGCGAGGCGCCCGCCGCCGGGGACGCCCTCGCGGCGGAGGACACACCCGAGACCGACCCCGCCCCGGCGGACGACCGCGCCGACGCTTCCGGCCCCGGCCGGGGCTCCGTCTTCGAAGTGCCCGTGCCGCCGCCGTCCCTGGGCCCGGACACCGAGGACGCCTTCGACGACGAGTCGGACGACGACGAACCGGGGGACGACGTGGACGACGTCGTCGACCTGGACGGCTTCGACGACCTCCAGGACCTGGACGGCAGCCCGCTCGCCCCCGCCGCCCCCGCCGACCCGGCCGCCGAGGCCGCCCACGCCCGCCGCACGATGATCGGGCGGAGCGCGGAGGAGGTGGACCACGCCCCGCCGCGCGGCCGTTACGCCCCCACGCCCCCGCCCGCCGCGTCCGGCACCGGCGCCGCGCTCCGTTGGGCCGCGCCCGCCGCGGCCCTCGCCCTCGCCTCCGCCGTCGTCCTGCACCGCGTGCTGCGCCGCCGGGGCGGCGGGGTCTGAGCGCGGCCCGCCTCGGACGGACCCGCCCCGGGGCGGACCCGCCCCCGGACGGACCCGTCCCGGGGCGGACCCGAGACCGTCGGTGCCGTCGGCGCGGACCGGCCCGGCGGGCGGCCTCCGCGCGGATAGTGTCCTCGTGTGAAGAGCAGCGAACAGAGCATCCGGCTCGCCGCCGGGGACGTCGAGTTGACCGTGCATCCGGAGAACGGCTGCCGCATCGGGAGCCTGCGCATCGACGGCACCGAACTGCTGCGCCAGGGCGAGCACTACGGCACCTTCCCCATGGCCCCCTGGTGCGGACGCCTGCGGGACGGACGCTTCCGCAACGGCGCCGTCACCCATCAACTCCCGCTCAACGCGGCGCCGCACGCCATCCACGGGACCGTCCGGGACACCGCCTGGCGCACCGCGCGGGCCACGGCGGACGAGGCCGCGTTCACCTGCGAACTCGCCGAGCCCTGGCCGTACCCGGGCAAGGTCACCCAGACCTTCGCCCTCACCCCCGACTCGCTCACCGTCGCCCTGGGTGTGGAGACGGCCGAGAACTCCTTCCCCGCGCAGGCCGGCTGGCACCCGTGGTTCCTGCGGAACCTCGGCGAGGGGGAGGACGCCCGGCTGGACTTCGCGCCCGAGTGGCAGGAGGAGCGCGGCGAGGACCATCTGCCGACCGGGAAGCGGATCGAGGTCCTGCCCGGCCCCTGGGACGACTGCTTCGGCATGCCGGACGGCGTCCGCGCCACCCTCACCTGGCCGGAACGCCTGGAGCTGACGGTCACCGGTCCCGCCCGCTGGGTGGTGGTCTACGACGAGCAGCCGGAGGCGATCTGTGTGGAGCCGCAGACCGGTCCGCCGGACGGCCTGAACACGGACCCCGAGCTGGTCACCCTGATCGAGCCCCTGGAGACCTCCATGACCTGGACCTGGCGGCGGCTCGACGGCTCCTGAACCGCTCCGGTAAGGCTCATGCGCGGCGCCGGGGCCGCTCCGGTACGGCTCCTGGGCCCGCCGGGGCGGCCGCCCGCCGGGCAGCGCATAAGCTCGTGGGCATGACTGACGTTCGCGCTGAGCTGCTCCAGCAGATCAAGGACAAGGCCGTGGTGCACGGCAAGGTGACCCTCTCCTCGGGCATCGAGGCCGACTGGTACATCGATCTGCGCCGGATCACGCTCGACGGCGAGGCCGCGCCGATGGTCGGCCAGGTCATGCTGGACGCCACCGCGCACCTGGACTACGACTGCGTCGGCGGCCTCACCCTGGGCGCCGACCCGGTCGCGACCTCGATGCTGCACGCCTCCGCCGCCCGGGGGCAGCGACTGGACGCCTATGTGGTCCGCAAGGCGGGCAAGGCGCACGGTATGCAGCAGCGTATCGAGGGCACCGACGTGAAGGGCCGCCGCTGCCTGGTGGTCGAGGACGTCTCCACCACCGGCGGCTCCCCGCTGACGGCCGTGGAGGCGGTCCGCGAGGCCGGCGGCGAGGTCGTCGCGGTCGCCGTGATCGTCGAGCGCGGTGCCGCTCCGAAGATCGCCGAGGCGGGCCTCCCCTATGTCAACGCCTACTCCCTGGACGAGCTGGGACTCGGCTGAGGGGACTCGGCCGAACGGGCCGGCCGGATCGGGCCGAATCGCCTCTGACCTGGTCAGACGGCAAGGGCGGGCTGTTTCACGTGAAACAGCCCGCCCTTGGTGCATCCGGGCGCCCCGGGCGCTGTGGTGCCGGAGGGGGAGTCTGGAAAGATAGCCCCGACGATGACGTCGCCCACAGGTCAGGGCCAGCACCACCACACCCGCACATCACAAGGAGCGGACACATGCCCATCGCGACTCCCGAGGTCTACAACGAGATGCTCGACCGGGCGAAGGCAGGCAAGTTCGCCTACCCGGCCATCAACGTGACTTCGTCGCAGACCCTGCACGCCGCCCTGCGTGGCTTCGCCGAGGCCGAGAGCGACGGCATCATCCAGATCTCCACCGGCGGTGCCGAGTTCCTGGGTGGCCAGTACAGCAAGGACATGGTCACCGGCGCCGTCGCCCTGGCCGAGTACGCGCACATCGTCGCCGCCAAGTACGACATCACCGTCGCCCTGCACACCGACCACTGCCCGAAGGACAAGCTGGACGGCTATGTGCGTCCGCTGCTCGACATCTCCGCCGAGCGCGTGAAGGCCGGCCGCAACCCGCTCTTCCAGTCGCACATGTGGGACGGCTCGGCCGAGACCCTTGCCGACAACCTGGCCATCGGCCAGGAGCTGCTGGCCCAGGCCGCCGCCGCGAGGATCATCCTTGAGGTCGAGATCACCCCGACCGGTGGCGAGGAGGACGGCGTCACCCACGAGATCAACGACGAGCTGTACACCACCGTCGAGGACGCCCTGCGCACCGCCGAGGCCCTCGGCCTGGGCGAGAAGGGTCGCTACCTGCTGGCCGCCTCCTTCGGCAACGTCCACGGCGTCTACAAGCCGGGCAACGTCGTCCTCCGTCCCGAGCTGCTGAAGGACCTCCAGCAGGGTGTGGGCGAGAAGTACGGCACGGCCTCGCCGTTCGACTTCGTCTTCCACGGCGGCTCCGGCTCCACCGCCGAGGAGATCACCACCGCGCTGGAGAACGGCGTGGTGAAGATGAACCTCGACACGGACACCCAGTACGCGTTCACCCGCCCCGTCGCGGACCACATGTTCAAGCACTACGACGGTGTGCTCAAGGTGGACGGCGAGGTCGGCTCGAAGAAGACCTACGACCCGCGCACCTGGGGCAAGCTGGCCGAGGCGGGCATGGCGAAGCGCGTCAGCGAGGCGTGCGTCGCGCTGCGCTCCGCCGGTACCAAGATGAAGTAACCGGCTGTCGTACCGCGGGCCCGGCTCCCTCTCGGGGGGTGCCGGGCCCGCGGCGCGCCCGGCAGCGGCAGAACCGACAGAACCGAGGAACAGGGAGGGGAAGCGCATGGGCTCGGGGACAACGGCGTCCGGTCCGGGGGCCGGGTTCGACTTCGACGCGGTGGTGGACCGGCGGGGCACCTGGTGCGTCCAGTGGGACGGGGTGGCCGACCGGTTCGGGGTGGACGGGCTGCTGCCGTTCACCATCTCCGACATGGACTTCCCCTCGCCGCCCGCGGTGCTCGACGCGCTGCGAAGCCGGATCGACCACGGGGTGTTCGGCTACACGGACTGGCAGCACGAGGACTTCCTCTCCGCCGTCCGGGACTGGTTCGCCCGCCGCCACGGGACGCGGATCGACACCGACCGGCTGGTGTACGCGCCCTCGGTGCTCAACCAGCTCTCGCAGCTGCTGAGGATGTGGACGGAGCCGGGCGAGGGTGTGGTCGTCCACACCCCGACCTACGACGGCTTCCGCAAGGCGGTCGACGGCCTCGGGCGGGAGCTGCGCGGGGTGCCCGTGGGCGACGAGAAGGCCCTGGAGGAGCAGCTCGCCCGCCCGGACAGCAGGGTCCTGGTGCTCTGCTCGCCGCACAACCCGACCGGTCGGGTGTGGACGGAGGCCGAACTGCGCCGTACCGCGGAGCTGGCCCGGGCGCACGGTGTCGCCGTCATCAGCGACGAGATCCACTCCGACCTGGTCCACGAGGGCGGCGTCCATCTGCCCTGGACCCGGTTCGCCACGGGCCGCTGGGCGCTGATCACCTCCGCGACCAAGGCGTTCAACTTCCCCGCGCTGACCGGCTCCTATGGGCTGGTCGGGGACGCGGACGACCACGCGGAGTTCCTGCGCCGGATGCGGACGGGGGAGGGGCTCGCCTCGCCCGCGGTGCTGTCGCTCACCGCGCACATCGCCGCGTACCGGGAGGGCGGGCCGTGGCTGGACGCGCTGCGCGGCTATGTGGCGGGGAACCTGCGGCTGGTGGCGGACCGGCTGGACGCGGCCTTCCCGGAGCTGGGGTGGCGGCCGCCGGAGGCTGGCTATCTGGCCTGGATCGACCTGCGGCCCCTCGGCATCGGGACGGCCGTCCCCGAGGAGACGCTGCAACGGGAGCTGATCGACACGGAGCGGGTCGCGGTGATGCCCGGCGGGACGTACGGCTGCCCCGGCTTCGTCCGCCTCAACGTGGGCTGCCCCCGGGCCAAGGCGGAACGGGGCGTGGACGCGCTGATCAGCGCGGTGACCCGGCTCCGCGGGGGCGGCAGCGGCGGGCGCGGCTGACGCGGCGGGGCCGGCCCGGTCGTGAGGGCCCGGCCCCACCGGGCCTGATCGGCCCGGCGCCGCCCGGTCGTGAGGGCCCGGCGCCTGTGGCCTGGGCCCGGCCGGGGCCCTCGGCCGTGGGTCGTCCGCCGCTCCGCCGCTCCGCCGCGCCCCGCCGTCGGACCGTCTGCGGCTCCCGTTCCCGTCAGCGGGGCGGACGGCCGGTGGGCCCGGGCCGCCGGGTCGTCGGGTGGGCGGGCGGCTGGGATCATCGCGGTATGGCCAATCGCCGGGACGAGGAGCCGCCGGAGCCCGGCCCCGCGCCGGGCCGCGCGCCCGCCGAGCACGGCGGCCCCGCGCCGGGCGGCAGCTCCGCGCCCGCCGGGGACGCCGACCCTGACCCGCCCGCTCCGGGGGGCGCCGAGGGCGCGGACCCGCCGGGCCCCGCCCACCCCGCGCCGGGCGGGGACCCCGCGCCGGGCCGCGCGCCCGCCGAGCACGGCGGCCCCGCCGACGCCGAGCCGACCGGTCCGGCGGCGGGGGGCGCCGAGGGTGTGGACGCGCCGGGTCCCGCCCACCCCGCGCCAACCGGCCCCGCCCACCCCGCGCCGGGCGGCAGCCCCGCGCCCGCCGAGCACGGCGGCCCCGCCGGGGGCGCCGACCCCGACCCGCCCGCTCCGGGGAGCGCCGAGGGCGCGGACGCGCCGGGTCCCGTGCCGGCCGGTGCGGCGGGTGCCGCCCCGGGCCCGCCCGGGGCGGAGATCCGGCTCGCCTCGCCCGTCGGCCGGTGGGTGGTGCTGACCACCGTCCTCGGGTCCGGGATGGCGCTGCTGGACTCGACCGTCGTCAATGTCGCCCTGCCCCGGATCGGCCGGGACCTCGACGCCGAGCTGTCCGTCCTCCAGTGGACCGTCAACGCCTACATGCTCACGCTCGCCGGGCTGATCCTCCTCGGCGGCGCCCTGGGCGACCGGTACGGGCGGCGGCGGATCTTCGTCCTCGGGGTGGTCTGGTTCGCGATCGGCTCGCTGCTCTGCGGGATCGCCCCCAACGGCGAGATCCTGGTGGCCGCCCGCGCCCTCCAGGGGATCGGCGGGGCGCTGCTGACCCCGGGGTCCCTCGCGCTGATCCAGGCGAGCTTCCATCCCGACGACCGGGCCCGCGCGGTGGGCCTGTGGTCCGGGCTCGGCGGCGTCGGCGCGGCGATCGGGCCGTTCGTCGGCGGCTGGCTGGTCGACGGGCCCGGCTGGCGCTGGGTGTTCCTGCTCAATGTGCCGCTCGCCGCGATCTGCGTGCCCGTCGCCCTGCGGCACGTCCCCGAGTCGCGCGACCCGCACGCGAGCGGCCGGTTCGACGTGCTGGGCGCGGTGCTCGGGGCGCTCGCCCTGGGACTGGTGACCTACGCGCTGATCGACGCGAGCGTCTGGGCCGGGCTGGCGGGCGTCGCGGTCGCGGTGGCCTTCGTCCTCGTCGAGCACCGGCGGCCCGAGCCGATGCTGCCCCTGTCGCTGTTCCGGATCCGGCTGTTCAGCGCCGTCAACGTGGTCACCCTCTGCGTGTACGCGGCCTTCGGCGGGTTCTTCTTCCTGGTCGCGCTCCAGCTCCAGGTGGTGTCCGGCTACTCGGCCCTCGGCGCGGGCACCGCCCTGCTGCCCACCACGGTCCTGATGCTGCTGCTCTCCGCCCGCTCCGGTGAGCTGGGCGAGCGGATCGGGCCGCGCATCCCGCTCACCGTGGGGCCCCTGCTCTGCGCGGCCGGGATGATGCTGATGCTGCGGGTCGGCGAGGACGCCTCCTATCTCCGGGACGTGCTGCCCGCGCTGCTGGTCATGGGCCTCGGCATGGTCACCCTGGTCGCGCCGCTCACGGCCACCGTCCTCGCCTCGGTGGACACGGCGCGCGCCGGGATCGCCAGCGGGATCAACAACGCGGCCGCCCGCGCGGCGGGCCTGGTCGCGGTGGCGGCCCTGCCGCTCCTCGCGGGCATGGGACCGGAGGCGTACCGCTCGGCGGAGGAGTTCGGGGAGACCTTCCGGCGGGCCATCCCGATCTGCGCCGGGGTCCTGGTCGCCGGGGCGCTGATCGCCTGGGCCACGGTCCGGCGGCCCGCGCCCGTCGCGCCGGAGGCCGACCGCTGCCACCCCGAGTGCCGGATCAACTGCGGTGTGGTGTCCCCGCCGCTGGAGCCCGCCGTCCCGGAGCCCGCGGGGGAGCGCGCGGCCGGCGGGCGGGCCGGCGGCGGCCGGGACGACGGGCCGCCCGGGGCGCCGCCCGGACGGGACACCGGCCGCGGTGACCTGTGACACTGAGGGCATGTCCATCCACGAGAACCTGCTCGGGGGCCCGCCCCCGACCCGTCTGCCCGACGAGCCCGAGCCGCGCGAGCTCCTCGCGAGCGGCACCTCCCCCGCCGATGTGGCGGCCAAGTACCCCACCAGCTCGCTCGCCTGGGCCCGGCTCGCCGACGACGCCTTCGAGAACGGCAGCGTCGTCGAGTCCTACGCGTACGCCCGCACCGGCTACCACCGGGGCCTGGACGTGCTGCGCCGCAACGGCTGGAAGGGCCACGGGCCCGTGCCGTGGGAGCACGAGCCCAACCGGGGCTTCCTGCGCGCCCTGCACGCCCTCGCCCGCGCCGCGCAGGCGATCGGCGAGCAGGCCGAGTACGAGCGCTGCACCACCTTCCTGCGGGAGTCGTCGGAGACGGCGGCCGACACCCTCGGCTGAGCGCTCAGGGCTCAGCGCTGAGCGCGGCGAGAGCCGAGCGCAGCGAGGGCGCTGCGGCCGAGCGGCAGGGACACGGGCCCGCGCCCCTTCGGGGGAGCGGGCCCGTCGCGCGCCCGCGCGGACGGGGCGGAAAAGGGGAGCGCATCTCACCCGTCCGCGCGCCGGAACCTCGCTTTATGATGCCGGTGGGGACCGGGGCCCACACCGGATCAGGAAGGGGCGGACCGCTACCCGGATCGTCGAGGAGACAGCGATGTCACATGACGCCGCCCCGAACCTGGATTTCGCGGGCACCACTCCCTACGAGGACTACGTGCAGGCGGACGTCCTCACCCACCTCCAGCACCCCCTCTCGGACGACCCGGGGGAGATGGTGTTCCTGGTGACCACCCAGGTCATGGAGCTGTGGTTCACCGTGATCGTCCACGAGTGGGAGACCGCCGCGCGCGCCCTGCGCGAGGACGACCTCCCCGTCGCCCGGGACGCCCTCAAGCGCTCGGTGCGCGAGCTGGAGGCGCTGAACGCCTCCTGGCGGCCGCTGGCCAATCTGACCCCCGCGCAGTTCAACTCCTACCGCAGCGCCCTCGGCGAGGGCTCCGGCTTCCAGTCGGCCATGTACCGGCGGATGGAGTTCCTGCTCGGTGACAAGTCGGCGTCCATGCTGGTCCCGCACCGGGGCGCGCCCCGGGTCCACGCGGAGCTGGAGAAGGCCCTCCACGAGCCGAGCCTCTACGACGAGGTGCTGCGGCTGCTGGCCCGGCGCGGCCATGACGTCCCGGCCGGGGTGCTGGAGCGCGATCTGTCGCAGAAGTACGAACCCTCGCCCGAGGTCGAGCGGGTCTGGGCCGAGCTGTACGGCGCCGAGGAGCAGGACACCGACCTGATGCGCCTGGCCGAGGCCCTGACCGACGTCGGCGAGCTGGTGTGGCGCTGGCGCAACGACCACCTGGTGGCGACCCGGCGGGCGATGGGCTCCAAGGTCGGCACCGGCGGCTCCGCCGGGGTCGCCTGGCTGGAGAAGCGCGCCCGCAAGAACGTCTTCCCCGAGCTGTGGACGGCCCGCAGCCATGTCTGAGTCCCTGGCCGGAAAGGCCGCGGCGCTCGACGCCGCAGACGAACTGGCCGGTGCGCGGAAGCTGTTCGCGCTGGACGACACCGTCTACCTGGACGGCAACTCCCTCGGCGCGCTGCCCGCGCACGTCCCCGACCGGGTCGCCGACGTGGTGCGCCGCCAGTGGGGCGAGCTGCGGATCCGGTCCTGGACCGAGGGCGACTGGTGGACCGCGCCCGAGCGGATCGGCGACCGGATAGCCCCGCTGGTCGGCGCCGCCCCCGGGCAGGTGGTCGTGGGCGACTCCACCAGCGTGAACGTCTTCAAGGCGGTCGTCGGGGCGGTGCGCCTGGTGGACGACCCGGCGCGTACGGACGTGCTGGTGGACGCGACGACCTTCCCCACGGACGGGTACATCGCCGAGTCCGCCGCGCGGATGACGGGCCGGCGGATCGTCCCGGTCGACCCGGCCGAGCTGCCCGCCGCGCTCGGCCCGGCCACGGCCGTGGCCCTGGTCAACCACGTCGACTACCGCTCGGGCCGGCTGCACGACCTGCCCGGCCTCACGGCGGCGGTCCACGCGGCGGGCGCCCTCGCCGTCTGGGACCTGTGCCACAGCGCGGGCGCGCTGCCGGTCGGGCTGGACGCGCACGGGGTCGACCTGGCGGTCGGCTGCACGTACAAGTACCTCAACGGCGGCCCCGGCTCGCCCGCGTACCTCTATGTCGCCCGCCGCCACCAGGACGCCTTCGACTCGCCGCTGCCGGGCTGGACCTCGCACGAGGACCCGTTCGCCATGACCCCCGCGTACGCGCCCGCGCCAGGTGCCGTGCGCGGCCGGGTCGGGACGCCGGACATCCTGTCGATGCTGGCGCTGGAGGCGGCGCTCGACGTCTGGGACGGCGTGCCGATCGAGGCGGTCCGGGCGAAGAGCCTGGCGCTGACGGACTTCTTCCTGGAGTGCGTCGCCGCCTACGTCCCCGAGGGCCGGGTCACCTCGCTGACGCCCGCCGCCCACCCGGAGCGCGGCAGCCAGGTGGCGCTGGCCTGCGCGGACGCGCCCCGGGTGATGGACGAGCTGATCGCCCGCGGGGTGGTCGGCGATCTGCGCCGCCCGGACGTGCTGCGCTTCGGCTTCACCCCGCTGTACGTGGGCTTCGCGGACGCGGAGCGCGCGGCGCGGGTGCTGGCGGAGGTGCTGGCGGGCTGATCCCGCGCCGGTCGCGGTGAACACGCGGGAGCCGCCCCGGGGTCCGTCAGGGACTCCGGGGCGGCTCCTTCGCGTCCGGGTCACGGAGCGTCAGCAGGACGCGGCCCGGGGAAGGTTGGGCGTTCAGGGGTTTGTTGACAGAGGAATCAATCTCGACTTAGGTATGCCTTACCTAAGTGCCGCGGGGCTCGCGCGTGCCGGCCGCCGGCCCCCGCGGTGCTGGGGAACAGGGCCCGACGGCCCGCCTTCCGGCACCATCCGACCCCGAGAAAGGCCCCTGTCCGTCATGAGAGCGCTCCCCTCCGCCCGTACCGCCGCCCGCGCGGCCCTCGCCGTCGCCGCCTCCGCCGCGCTGACCGTGGGCCTGGCCGGCTCGGCCTCCGCCGCCACCTCGACCCGCACGGTCACCGACGGCGGCACCACCTACAACCTCTCGCTGACCGGCCCCGACACGGCCGCCGCGGCGGGCCAGGTGGTCACCGTCACGGGCTCCGGCTACAACCCGGGCCAGGGCATCTACGTCGGCCTCTGCGTCGTCGACGGGGCCCCGGGCGCGAACAAGCCCACCCCCTGTCTCGGCGGCCAGGACGAGTCCGGCACCACCGGCGCCTCCCACTGGGTGTCCAACCTGGGCGGCGGCACCCTGCCCAACACCTCTGTCTTCGGGCCCGGCGGCTCCTTCAGCGTCCAGATCTTCGTGAAGGCCGAGCTGTCCGGCGGCCAGGTCTGCGGCGAGGACGTCACCTGCGCCGTGGTCACCCGCGCCGACCACATGGACACCAACGACCGCAGGTACGACGTCCACGTCCCGATCGCCTTCCAGTAACCGCCCGACCGGCCGGGCCCCGACGCACCGGGGCCCGGCCCCGGCATGCCCGGTCCACCCGACAGTGAGGTACCTCCATGGCAGACGCGACGCCCGCCGGCCCCGCGCCCGGCCGCACCCGCACCACTCTCCGTCCGGGGGCGGCGGCCCGCCGGGGCGCGGGCGTCCTGCTCGTCGCCGCGGCCGCGCTGGTGGCCGGGTCCGCGGTCCTCGGCCCCCTCCCGGCCTCGGCCGCCGACACCCCGGGGACCGGACTCGGCGGGGAGGGCCAGAGACTCACCGTCTCCGCCTCCGCCGGCCTGGACCCGGACGGCGAGACGATCCGCGTCAGCGGCGAGGGGTACGACGAGACCAAGGGCGTCTACGTCGCCTTCTGCAAGGACAACGGTCCGGGCCGGGTGCCCACGCCCTGCCTCGGCGGGGCGGACATGACCGGCGGGGGCGGCTCGAAGTGGATCGTCCCGCGCGGCGACAGCTACGAGGGCGAACTCGCCACCGCCTACGGCACCGGCGGCACCTTCGACGTCGGACTCCGCGTCGCCGCCCGGAGCGAGGGCCTCGACTGCACCCGGACCGCCTGCGCGGTCGTGACCCGCGTCGACCACCGCGGGGCGGGCGACCGGTCCCAGGACGTCCGGGTGCCCGTCGCCTTCCGCGGCCAGGACCCGGGTGGCGGCGGTGAGGGCGTGGACGTGCCGCCCGGCACCGTCGACCACCACCCCGCCGCGGTCTTCACCACCGCCGGGAAGCCGCTGGACCTGCTGGTGCACCCGGACTCCGGCACGCTGTACGCGGGCTCCGACAACCTCCCCGACACCGCCGACGTCAACGAGCAGGGCCTCTACGCCCTCGACCCGGCGAGCGGGGCCGTCCTCGCCCACATCGCCCAGGCGCCGGGCTCCACGGGCGCGTTGGCCGGACGCCGGGTCTCGGAACTCGTCCGTCCGCTGCCCGGCGACGGCGTGGTCTTCCACTACCCGCTGCGCGGCATCGGCCAGGCGCGCCCCGGCGACACGGCCGCGAGCGGCGTCTGGCTCGCCGGGGCCACGGTCACCGGCACCGGGCCGGGCACCGAGGCGGGCACGGTGCTCGTCGCCCAGGGCGGCGCGCTCTCCGAGGTCGAGACCGCGACGGGCGCGGTCCGGCGCACCGTGACGCTCGACGGGGGCAGTCTGCTCGCCGTGGACCCGGCCCGGTCGGCCGCCTGGTCCGCCGGGCAGGCGGGCGGCCGGCTCCAGCGGGTGGACACCGGCTCGTTCACCGTGACCGCCACGGCCGGGCTCCCCGACGACTTCACCGGGTTCGTCGAGACGGACCCCGCCACCGGCAACGCGTGGGTGGGCAGCGGGAATTCGGTGCTCGTCTACGGCCGGGACGCGAGGCTGCTGACGACCATCGAGGGCTCCGACGAGGCGGCGGCTGCCGCGTTCGACGCGGAGTCCGGGCAGGCGTACGTGGTCTGGCAGGACAGCGGCGACACCGGTGCGGGCGGGGACAACGACGGTTCGCTCGCGGTCTACGACACCGCGAGCCACGAGGAGACGGCCCTGCCGACCGCCCTGCCCGGCAACCACTCCCAGGTGGGCGGCGCGGCGGTGGCGGTGACCCCGGGCGGCGGCACGGTGTACGTCACCAGCCCGGCCGAGGGGACCGTGACCAGGCTGGAGCGTCGCGTCTCGCCCCGGGTGGTCCGCGCCCCGGCGGACACGACCGTGAAGCCGGGCGACGAGGTCACCCTCGACGCGGCGGCCGAGGGCACGCCGGAGCCTTCCGTGGCCTGGCAGTCGAGCACGGATGGGGGCGGGACGTGGGCCCCGGTCGAGGGGGCGACGGGCCCGGCGCTCACGTTCACGCCCGAGGCGGCGCAGGACGGGAACCGCTACCGCGCGGTGTTCACCAACCCGGCGGGGACGACCCGCACGGCACCGGTGACCTTGACGGTCACCGCGCCGCCCGGCACGGACGGCGGCGCCGACGGTGGTGCGGACGGTGGTGCGGACGGGGGCACGGTCGCCGGTGCCGACGGGGGCGCGTCCGGCGGCACGGACGCCGGAGCCGACGGGGGCACGAGCGCGGGCACCGACGGCGGTGCCGACGGCGGTGCGTCCGGCGGCACGGACGCGGGCGGTACGGCGGCCGGCGCGGACGGCGGCACGAACTCGGGTGCCGACGGCGGCACCACGGCGGCCGGCGCTTCCGGCGGTTCGGCCGACGGCGCTGCCGGTGGTACCCCCGGTGGCACGGAAGGTGGCACGGACGGCGGCACGGACGGCGGGGCCACCGGCTCCGGGACCGGCGGTGTGGTCGGCGGCTCCACCGCCGGGTCCGTGGGCGGCGGCGGTGGCGGTGCCGCCACCGGCAGCCTCGCCGCCACCGGCACCACCGTCCTCTCCGTCGCCGCCGGCGCGGCCCTGCTCGCGGGCACCGGCTGGCTCGCCGTCCGCCACGCCCGCCGGGGCCGCCGCGCTGTGTGACCCGCGGCGGCCGCGCGCCCCGGCCACCCGGTCGCGGCGGCCCGGACGTCACCGTCCGGGCCGCCGCGTACCGCCCCCGCCGTGCTGGTAGCGTCCCGGCTGGCCAGGTCGAATTCGCACGCACCGCGGGACTGTTGGAGCGCACATGCCGGACCCCGTCGCCCGGGACGCCGCCGAGGAAGAGTCGGCGTTCTCCCACCCTCCCGTCGAGCCCGACGCCTCCCTTCCCTACGGCGACCACCCCGATCAGCTCGTCGACTTCTACGCGCCGCGCGGCGGGCACGCGAGCGTCCCCCTGGTCGTCCTGCTGCACGGCGGGGCGTGGCGGGCGCCGTACGACCGGCGGCATGTCACCCCGTTCGCGGACTTCCTCGCCCGCCGGGGACTCGCCGTGGCGAACGTCGAGTACCGGCGGGGACGGGAGATCCCCGGTCAGCGCGGGTCGGGCCCCGTCGCCGGGCGCTGGCCCGACACCTTCGACGACGTGGCCGCCGCCCTCGACGCCCTGCCCGAACTGGCCGCGAAGGCACTGCCCCGGGCGGACCCCCGGCGCACGGTCGTCACCGGGCACTCCGCCGGCGGCCACCTCGCGCTCTGGGCGGCGGCCCGGCACGTCCTGCCCGCCGGTTCGCCCTGGCGGCTGCCCGCCCCGCCCGCGCTGCGCGGGGTGGTCGCCCTCGCGCCGATCGCGGACTTCGCCACCGCCGCCGGGCTCGATGTCTGCGGCGGCGCGGTCGGCCAGCTCCTCGGCCCGGAGGAGGAGTACGAGGCGCGCGCCGCGCACACCGACCCCGCCCTGCTGCTGCCGACCGGCATCGCGACCGTGGTCGTCCAGGGACGGAGCGACATCGTGGTGCCGCAGGCCGTGAGCGAGGCGTTCGTCGACGCGGCGGCCCGGGCGGGCGAGACGGTCGGCTGGACGCTGCTGGAGGAGGTCGGCCACTTCCCGCTGATCGACCCGGCGGCCGACGCCTGCGCGGTCGTGGCCGAGGAGATCGCCCAGCTCGCCTGGTGACACCCGGCTCGCCCGGTGACACCCGGCCCTTCCCGCGCCGGGAACGGCACCGCGTGGCCCGGTGAGTTGCGGACGGAAACCGTCCGCAAGCCCCTCTACGGTCGGTCGCATGACCTATCTCGTGACCGGAGCCACCGGAACCGTCGGCCGCCATGTCGTCGCCGCCCTGCTGGAGGGCGGCCACCCCGTCCGTGCCCTCACCCGCGACCCCGAGGCGGCCGAGTTCCCCGCCGGGATCGAGGTCGTGCGCGGCGACCTCACCGACCCGGAGACCCTGGCCGGGGCGCTCGACGGCGTGACCGGTCTCCATCTGATCACCTTCGCCGGGCCGTACTTCGCCCCGCTGGAGACCGGCCCCCGCATCCTGGAGCAGGCCCGGGCCGCCGGCGTCCGCCGGATCACCGTGCTGCACGGCGGCGGGCCGACCCCGCTGGAGGACGCGGTGCGCGCCGGGGACGTGCCGTGGACGGTGGTGATGCCCGTCGAGTTCATGGCGAACGCCCTGGAGTGGGCCGACTCCGTGCGCACCGCCGACGAGGTGCGCGAGCCGTTCACCGGCCGGCTCAGCGCCATGGTCCACGAGGCCGACATCGGCGCGGTGATCGCCGTGGCCCTCACCGAGGACGGCCACGGCGGCCGCGAGTACGTGGTCACCGGCCCCGAGGCGCTGACCGTCGCGGAGAAGACGGAGGCCATCGCGGACGCCCGGGGGCGGGCGGTCCGGCTGGTGGAGCTGACCGAGGAGGAGGCGCTGGCTCGGTGGCGGGCCGCCGGGATGCCGGAGGAGACCGTCGCCTTCCTGCTGGAGGTGTACCGGGACACCCCGGCCGTGGGCCGGACCGTCGTGGACACCGTGCGGGAGGTGACCGGCCGTCCGGCCCGCCGGTTCGCGGAGTGGGCGAAGGAGCACGCGGACGCGTTCCGCGCCTGACGCGGCCGGGGCGGGACCGGTCGGACCGGGCCCGCCCCCGGACCCCGCCCCCCGGAAACCCGCGTCGACCAGGTCATCCTCAAGGCGGATGCCCCAGGATCCGCAGCGATGCTGACGACCCCCGCCGCCGGGCCGCTTACCTTCGATACGTGACCGAGAAGACTCGCAGCCCCGAGTACCGCCTCGCCGAGGGCGCGCTCAGCGGCCTCCGCCAGGACCTGTTCCGCGACGCGTTCGCCTACCGACCCCTGCCTCCCCTGAGTACGGACGGCGCGCTGCTGCGCCGGCTGCCCGGCGGCCGGATACGTGACGCGGCGCGCTGGCTGCCGCACGCGACCGTGCTCTTCCTGGCCTTCTGGACCTTCCTGATCGCGGTGGCGTCCACGCCGGTCAACGCCCCCGACCTGGTGATCAGCCTGGTCCCGGCGGGGGCCGTGGTCATGACCCTGATCCGGCCGGTCGGCGCCTGGTGGGTCTCGCTGCTCAGCTCGCCCTTCGTGAGCGTGCTCACCGGCAGCTACAGCGAGTGGCCGTGGTCGCCCGCCGGCTTCCTGTCCCATCTGACGGTGATGACCGTGGTCGCCCTGCGCACAGGCCCCCGCGCCGCGGGCTGGATGTGGGCGCTGACCGCCGCGTACTCGGTCTTCGCCGACGTCGTCTTCAGCCGCGGCGACTACGGTTCGGTGGCCGCGCCGATGCTGTTCATCTCCGCGGTGGTCCTGCTGACCGTGAGCATGTTCCTGATCCGGCGCAACGCCGACCAGGAGGTGGCCGCCCAGCAGACCGTCACCGCCGTCGAGCGCGACCGGCGGACCCTGCTGGAGGAGCGCACCACAATCGCCCGTGAGCTGCACGATGTGGTGGCGCACCATATGTCGGTCGTCGCCATCCAGGCCGAGGCCGCGCCCTACCGGGTGGAGAACCCGCCCGAGGAGCTGGAGAAGGCGTTCGCGACGATCCGGGAGAACGCGGTCGCCGCGCTGACCGAGCTGCGGCGCATCCTCGGGGTGGTCCGGGCCGAGGACTACCAGGCCCCCGACGCGCCCCAGCCGATGCTGAGCGATCTCGACAACCTGCTGGCCAACGTCCGCGAGGCGGGTCTGGAGACCGAGAAGACGATCACCGGCGCGGTCCGCGAGCTGCCCTCGGGCGTGGAGCTCTCCGCGTACCGGATCATCCAGGAGGCGCTGAGCAACGCGCTGCGGCACGCCCCCGGCGCCACGGCGAAGATCGAGATCTCCTATGTCCTCGGCGGGCTGGGCCTGCGGATCGTGAACACCGCCCCGCAGGGCCTGGTGAAGCCCGCCCGTCGCCCGACCACCGCCCCTCACGGAGGGCTGCGCCCGCACCTGAGCATCGGAGCCGGCCACGGCATCACCGGCATGCGGGAGCGTGTCACCATGCTCAGCGGTGAGATGACCGCCGAACCGACCGCCGAGGGCGGCTACGAGGTGACCGCGTTCATCCCCGTCGCCGCCGACCGGGCCGCCGGGCCCGCCGGTGGCACGTCCCAGCCGGCCGAGGAGACCCGATGAGCATTCGCGTCATGATCGTCGACGACCAGGCCATGGTCCGCGAGGGCTTCTCGGTCCTGCTGGGCGCGATGCCGGACATCGAGGTCGTCGGCGAGGCCGTCAACGGCCGCGAGGCGGTCGCCAAGGTCGCCGAACTCGCCCCGGACGTGGTCCTGATGGACATCCGGATGCCGGAGCTGAACGGCATCGACGCCACCCGGGAGATCGTCGCCGCCGACACCGGCGCGAAGGTGCTGGTCCTGACCACCTTCGACCTCGACGAGTACGTGTACCAGGCACTGCGCGCCGGGGCCTCGGGCTTCCTGCTGAAGGACGCCTCCGCGCGGCAGCTGGCCGACGGGGTGCGGGTGGTCGCGGACGGCGAGGCGCTGCTCGCGCCGACGGTCACCCGCCGGCTGATCACCGAGTTCTCCAAGCTGGCCGAGAACCCCCGCCCGGCGGCGATGACGCAGGTCGGGGATCTGACCGAGCGTGAGACGGAGGTCCTGGTGCTGATCGCGCAGGGCCTGTCGAACGCGGAGATCGCCTCCCATCTGGTGGTCGCCGAGTCCACGATCAAGACGCATGTCAGCCGGGTCCTGGTGAAGCTGGGGCTGCGGGACCGGACCCAGGCGGCGGTCTTCGCGTACGAGGCGCGGCTGGTCACCCCCGCCTGACGCGACGGAGTGCGAGGGTCCTCCGGGCCGGTCCCGGGGCGGGTCCGGGGCTGGTCAGGGGGACGGGCGCGGGGCTAGCGTCCGGTCATGGAAGACCTCGCTCCCGACAGCCCCGTGGACCGGCTCTTCCGCCCGCAGGACCCGGCCTTCGCCGCCGACCCGTACCCGGCCTTCGCCGCGCTGCGGGAGCGCGGCCGGGTCCACTGGTACGAGCCGACCCGGCAGTACCTCGTCCCGCACCACGCCGACGTCTCGGCGCTGCTGCGGGACCGGCGGCTCGGGCGGACCTACCTCCACCGCTTCGGTCACGAGGACTTCGGCCGCACGGCCCCGCCCGCCGCGCACGAGCCCTTCCACACCCTCAACGACCACGGGCTGCTCGACCTGGAGGCGCCGGACCACACCCGTATCCGGCGGCTGGTCACCAAGGCGTTCACCCCGGGGACCGTGCGCGAGCTGGAGCCGGTGGTCCGACGGCTGGCGGCCGAGCTGGTCGCCGCACTGGTGAAGGCCGGCGGCGGGGACCTGGTGGCCGAGGTGGCCGAGCCCCTGCCGGTCGCCGTGATCGCGGAGATGCTGGGCGTCCCGGAGTCCGACCGGCCCCTGCTGCGGCCCTGGTCGGCCGACATCTGCGGGATGTACGAGCTGAACCCGTCGCAGGAGACGGCGGCGCGGGCGGTCCGGGCGTCCACCGAGTTCAGCGCCTATCTGCGCGAGCTGATCGCCCGCCGTCGCGACGACCCCGGCGATGACCTGGTCTCGGCCCTGATCGCCGCGCACGACGAGGGCGACCGCCTCAGCGAGCAGGAGATGGTCTCCACCTGCGCCCTGCTGCTGAACGCGGGCCACGAGGCGACCGTCAACACCACCGCCAACGGCTGGTGGACCCTCTTCCGCCACCCGGACCGGCTCGCCGCCCTGCGCGCCGACCACTCCCTGCTGCCCACGGCCGTGGAGGAGCTGATGCGCTTCGACACCCCGCTCCAGCTCTTTGAACGCTGGGTCCTCGATGACATCGAGATCGACGGGACGGTGATTCCGCGCGGCTCCGAACTCGCCCTCCTCTTCGGCTCGGCCAACCGCGACGGCGCCCGCTTCGAGCGCCCCGACGAGCTGGACCTCGCCCGCGCCGACAACCCGCACATCAGCTTCGGCGCGGGCATCCACTACTGTCTGGGCGCCCCGCTCGCCCGCGTCGAACTGGGCGCCTCCTTCGGTGAGTTGCTGCGGGAGGCGCCGGGGATGCGGCTGGTCGCGGAACCGGAGTGGAAGCCCGGGTTCGTGATCCGGGGTGTGCGGGAGCTGTGCGTGGAGCTGTGAGGCCGGGTGCGGCCCGACCCCCGTGCGGGCCGCCCGGGGTGTCACGTCCGGAGGTCCCGCCGGCGCAGCCCGCGGTCCCGCCGGCGCCCGGCGAGCCCCGCCGCGACCAGCGCGCCCGCCAGGAGCAGCAGCGCGCCCGCGCCCGTCCACGAGGGGTCGGCCGCGCCCGGGAGCTGCGGGAGGTGGGCGAACGGGGAGAGGTCCAGCACCGCGTCCGGGAGGTCCAGGCCGGGCCGATCCAGCCGATCGCCAGGACCGCGCCCGCCACGCCCCAGGCGGCCGGGGCGGCCGGGGCGGCGCGCGGGACCGCGCCGTGCAGCAGGACCGCGAGTGAGATGCTGGTGCGCTGGCGGGCGCTGCGGGCGGTACGGATGGCGCCGGGGGCACGGGGGTGCAGGGGCCCGGCCCCGACGCCTGAAAAGCGGAGAAGCATATGGTTCGCCCGCTTTAAAGGGATTTCAACGGGTACGCAATGTTCGGGTAAAGGTTGCACCCGGGGCACGCGCCCCACCCGAGCGGAAGGCGTCCACCATGGCCGTCCTACCCGACACGGAAACGGACCCCGGTCCCCGCCCGGACACCGACGACACCCGCGCGACGGCCGCCGCCGAGCCGTCCACCGCCCCGGTCGGCTCGCACAACGAGTGGGACCCGCTGGAGGAGGTCGTCGTCGGGCGGCTCGACGGCGCGACGATCCCCTCCCGGCACCCCGTCGTGGCCTGCAACATGCCGCCCTGGGCGGCCCGCCTCCAGGGCATGGCCGCGGGCTTCGCCTATCCGGGCCGGCTGGTCGAACCGGCGCAGGAGGAACTCGACGGCTTCATCGCCCTGCTGCGCTCACTCGATGTCACGGTCGTCCGCCCGGACGCCGTCGACCACGGCCGGCGCTTCGCCACCCCCGACTGGTCCTCGCGCGGCTTCTGCAACACCTGCCCGCGCGACAGCCTGCTGGTGATCGGTGACGAGATCATCGAGACGCCGATGGCCTGGCCCTGCCGGTACTTCGAGACCCACTCCTACCGGCGGCTGCTCAAGGACTGGTTCCGGCGCGGCGCGCGCTGGACGGCCGCGCCGAGGCCGCAGCTCACCGAGGAGCTCTTCGAGCCGGACTTCCGTCCCGCCGGGGAGGGCGAGCCCGTCCGCCGCATCCTCACCGAGTTCGAGCCGGTCTTCGACGCGGCGGACTTCGTCCGGGCCGGCCGGGACCTCTTCGTCACCCGCAGCAATGTCACCAACCGCTCGGGCATCGACTGGCTGCGCCGCCACCTCGGCCCCGGCTACCACGTCCACGAGATCGAGAGCCGCTGCCCCGCGCCGATGCACATCGACACGACCTTCGTCCCCCTCGCACCGGGCCGGGCACTGATCAACCCGGAGTACGTGGACCCCGACCGGCTGCCCGCCGTCCTGGACTCCTGGGAGATCCTGGTCGCCCCGGAGCCCGACCCGATCGACGAGCGCCTGCTGGGGATCACCTCGATGTGCGGCAAGTGGCTCAGCATGAACGTCCTGATGATCGACGAGACCCGGGTGATCGCCGAACGCCACCACACGGGCATGCTCCGCGCCCTCGAACAGTGGGGCTTCGAGCCGATCCCGTGCGACCTCCTCCACTACGCGCCGTTCGGCGGCTCCTTCCACTGCGCGACGCTGGACGTCCGGCGGCGGGGGGCGTTGGAGTCCTCCGTCTGACCCGGCCACGGCGGCGGGCGTTTCACGGCGCGGGCACCGGCATGCCCCGGGCCTCCGCGACCCGTGCGTACCGCAGCCGCTCCCGGCGCCCACGGACCGGGCGGGCCCAGATCAGCGACCCGCCGCCGGGCGGGGCCAGAACGCCCCCGCGCCGGGCGTCGCCGCACCACCACAGCACCCCGGCGGGGCCCGGGTCGGCCACGGGGTAGCGCTGCTGGAGCGCCACCACCCGCAGCGGCAGCAGCTCGCCGGTGACGGGGTCGGCGAGCACGACCCCGGCGGCCTGCAGGCCCTGCGGCACGGCCCGGGCGGCGCACGCACGCCAGGGTCCGGCACCGAGCGCGGCCGCCATCCGCCGGGCGACGGCGAGCGAGCCGAGCCCGATGGCACACGCCATCAGGGAGAACGTGATGACCGGGGCCATGAGCTGCCCGACGGGCTCCGCGACCCCGGCCGCCATCGCCGCCGCCACGGCCACGGCGACCAGCGCGCCGCCGAGCACCAGCCGCCCGGCCCGGCGACGGTAGGCCCGCAGTGCCCCGGCGGTCCGGGGGTCGGCCGGCGCGGGGGCCGGGACGGGTGCGTGCGCGAAGCCCCGGTCCGCGGTGGGCGCCCCGTCCGCGCCGCTCGGTCCACTGCCCGCCGCGACCGCTCTGCCCGGTTCACCGTTCACGGCGCCCCACCCCTGTCCGCCCTTGATCTGCCGGGAACCCTAGACCCCCTAGCCCCTCCCGCGCGGCGTCCCCGCCCGGTCAGGTGACCGGCAGGGTGAGCCCCCACGCCCCCGGACGCAGGGTCCAGGTGCGGGTGCGGACCGGGCCGGTGACATGCGCGTCGGCCCGGTAGCGGAAGTCCGGGCCGGAGACGGTGACCGTGAGCGCGTCGGCGCGGACCGGGTCCGGGTCGGAGGCCCGGCGGACGACGACCTCGGCGCGGCCGTCCCGGCCCGCCCGGACGGACACCGCGTCCACCGGCTCGTCCAGGTCCGCGAGCAGGACGCCGTCCGCCTCCACGCGCAGGCGCTGCGGCCGGGGCGGGGCGGGGGCCGGCGGGGCCGGGCGGACCAGGGTGCGCACCAGGGAGCGGGCCGCGTTCCACACCGACGCCTCGGCCCGGGCGGCGGAGCGCAGGGCGGGGATGGTCAGCCCGCCGAGGACGACGCCGTCCGACTCGTCGACGAGCAGATCGAGCCGGCGGACCGCCCCGTCGAGGACCGCGCGGGCCGCGGCGACCGCGCCCGCCGGGACGCCCAGCGACTGCGCGAGCTGCACGGACGCCCCGACCGGGACGACGGCCAGCGCGCCGTCCCCGAGCCAGCGGTCGCGGTGCAGCAGGGCGACCGCGCGCAGCAGGGCCCGGTCGTCGCCGACCACGACCGGCCGCCTCGGCCCGCGCCGGGCGAGTGCGCGGGCGAACTCCTCGGGTCCCTCGGGAAGACAGATTTTCGCCTCCGACCCACCGCACAGCACATCCTTCGCGATACGCACGGATTCGCCGTCCGTTCGGCGGGCGACCGGGTCGATGACCACCAGTAGCTGGTCGTGAGCCGACACCTCGGTCCTTCCTCGGGTAGCATCTTTGTGCAAGAGCCCCTTGCGCTATTGCGCCAGGGGCTTCGTCTATTCCGGGGCAACCGGTCCGAAGACTCAGGCACGGCTCAGGCCCCCTGACCTTGGTCTTGCCCCGCCCGGAAGGGGTGTACGCCTGTGCCCGCACTTGTGCTGCTCGGTGCTCAGTGGGGTGACGAAGGCAAGGGAAAGGCCACTGACCTGCTCGGTGGTTCCGTGGACTATGTGGTGCGCTATCAGGGTGGCAACAACGCGGGCCACACGGTGGTCGTCGGTGACCAGAAGTATGCGCTCCACCTCCTCCCTTCCGGAATCCTCTCGCCCGGATGCACTCCGGTCATCGGCAACGGTGTCGTCGTGGACCCGGCGGTTCTGCTCTCCGAGCTGAGCGGGCTGAACGACCGCGGCGTCGACACGTCCAAGCTGCTGATCAGCGGTAACGCGCATCTGATCACCCCGTACAACGTCACCGTCGACAAGGTGACGGAACGGTTCCTCGGGAAGCGCAAGATCGGCACGACCGGGCGCGGCATCGGCCCGACGTACGCGGACAAGATCAACCGCACCGGTATCCGCGTGCAGGACCTGTACGACGAGTCGATCCTCCAGCAGAAGGTCGAGGCGGCCCTCGACACCAAGAACCAGCTGCTGACCAAGGTCTTCAACCGGCGCGCCATCGAGGCCGAGAAGATCGTCGAGGAGATGCTCCAGTACGCGGAGCAGATCCGTCCGTACGTCGCGGACACCACGCTGATCCTGAACAACGCGATCGACGAGGGCAAGGTCGTCCTCTTCGAGGGCGGCCAGGGCACCCTGCTCGACGTCGACCACGGCACGTACCCCTTCGTGACCTCCAGCAACCCGACCGCGGGCGGCGCCTGCACGGGCGCGGGCGTGGGTCCGACGAAGATCAGCCGGGTCATCGGCATCCTCAAGGCGTACACCACCCGCGTCGGCGCCGGCCCGTTCCCGACGGAGCTGTTCGACGAGGACGGGGAGGCGCTGCGCCGCATCGGCGGCGAGCGCGGCGTCACCACCGGCCGCGACCGCCGCTGCGGCTGGTTCGACGCGGTGATCGCCCGCTACGCGACCCGGGTCAACGGCCTGACCGACTTCTTCCTCACCAAGCTGGACGTGCTCACCGGCTGGGAGCAGATCCCGGTCTGCGTCGCGTACGAGATCGACGGCAAGCGGGTCGAGGAACTGCCCTACTCGCAGACGGACTTCCACCACGCGAAGCCGATCTACGAGACCCTGCCGGGCTGGTCCGAGGACATCACCAAGGCCAAGACCTTCGCCGACCTGCCGAAGAACGCGCAGGCGTACGTGAAGGCCCTGGAGGACATGTCCGGCGCCCCGATCTCCGCGATCGGCGTGGGCCCGGGCCGCACGGAGACGATCGAGATCAACTCCTTCCTCTAGCCCGCCCGTCCACCGCACCGACGGCCCGCTCCCGGGGACACCTGCTCCCGGGGGCGGGCCGTCGGCGTGTGGGGGGCGGGTCAGCGGCGGTCCGTGGCCCGAGGGTGGCCCGCCCCGGCGAATGTGATCCAGCATGTCTCGCGGGCGGTGTCCACCAGGTACCAGACGCGTCCACCGCTGGTCACCTCGATCTGCCACTGCTCACAGGTCTGCCCGCGGTACATGACGTGCGCCAGTCCGCCTTTGAGCCTGTGGTGCCGGGGTGTCTCGGTCCTCGGCCGGGGATCGGTCCGTATGACGACCCACGCCTTGTACGTGTTCTCACGGGCCTGCTGGGCCAGGCTCTCCCAGCCCTTGGCTGCGGCGGCGTCGGAGAAGCGGACCTCCCACTGGCCGGCCGGTGCGGGGGGGGCGCGGCGCGGTCGCCGCGGGCGGCCGCTCATGTGAGGCTCCGGGGGTCCGGGACCGGGCCGTAGTCGGTGTCGTGATCCGCGGTGAGCGCGGCGAGCAACTCGGGATCGGAGTACACCTCGGCGGTGTGCTGCCAGGCGACGAGGAGCTGAGCGACGGATGCGTTGTTGTCGACCGAGTCCGCCGCGCGCATCGTCTCGACCAGCTCGACCGCGAACGCGTGGACGTCCGCCTCGGGCAGGAAGCGGACCCACGGGAACGCGTCCGGCAGGATGTCGAGCAGAAACTCCGTGCTTCCCGGCTCGCGCCGTGCCAGGGCCGCCAGCATGCGGGTGGCGGCCGCGACCACGGTCCGGTCCTGCTCTGCTCGTGCCGCGGTGGTGAGGACGAGATCCTCGCCGTCGCGACGGTGCAGCAGCAGTCGCTGGGTCTGCTTGAGTCTGGCCAGCGTCTGCTTGTTCTTGTTCACCAGCTCGGAGAAGTTCACGGCCGCGCTCTCGGGACTCATGTGTTTCAAATTACTTTGAAACTGATCCGCCAGGCGATCGCCCGGAAGGGTGACGTCCCGAACCGACCGGTAACCGGGGCGGGCCGACGGTGGGGGGCGGGGGAGTGAGTGGGATTCGAGGGGTGTGGGGCCGGTTGTCGTCGTTGTCTCGTACCATCCGGGCATGAGCGAGGGGGAGCCCGGGATACGGGTGATCGACGGTCGCTTCGAGCTGGAGGCACGGCTCGGAGGCGGCGGTATGGGCATGGTGTGGCGAGCGCGCGACCTGGTACTGGACCGGGCCGTGGCGCTCAAGGAGGTGCGCCCGCCCGATCCCGGGCTCGCCGAGTACGACCCCGGGGCGGCGGCCATGCTCCGCGAGCGGGTGCTGCGCGAGGCCCGAGCGCTGGCCCGGGTCGACCACCCGAACGTGGTCACCATCCACCACGTCGTGGACGGCGGCGAGCACGCCTACCCCTGGCTGGTGATGGAGCTGGTGACCGGCGGCTCCCTCGCCGACCGGCTCGCGCACGGACCGATGGAGCCGAGAGAGGCCGCCCGGCTCGGCCGCGAGGTGCTCGCCGCGCTGCGCGCCGCGCACGCGGCCGGCATCCAGCACCGGGACGTGAAGCCCGCGAACGTGCTGCTACGCCCCGACGGCCGCCCCGTCCTCACTGATTTCGGCATCGCGGCCATCCGTGAGTCGACCGCGCTCACCGTGACCGGCTCCATCATCGGCACCCCCGACTACATGGCCCCCGAGCGCATCTCCGGCGCCGACGGCGGGCCGGAGTCGGACCTGTGGTCGCTGGCGATGATGCTGTACGTCGCCGTCGAGGGGGACCACCCGCTGCGCAGGGGCACCACCCTCGCCACGCTCGCGGCCGTGCTCAGCGAGGAGCTGCCGCCGCCGCGGCGGGCGGGCGTGCTCGCGCCGGTGCTCGCCGCCGTCCTGGTGAAGGACCCGGCGGCGCGTGCGGGCGTGGAGGCCGTGGACGGGCTGCTCGCCACCGCGGCCGGGGGCGCGGAGCCGCCCGCGGCGAACGGGGACGGCGGGATCACCTCGTACCCCCTCGCGCCGCCGGGACGCACGGCCGGAGCGTCCGGAGCGTCCGCCGGCTCCCCGCCCGCACCGTACGCGCCCCTGCCCTCGCCGGGTTTCGGCCCGCCGTCCGGCGGGGGGTCGCCGGCCGGACCCGCCCAGGAGCCCTGGACGCCGTCCGGTGGCGTGCCGTCCCCGGGCGCGCCGACGCCGTACCCGGCCGGTCCCACTCGCTGGGTGGGGCCGTCCGGCGAGGCCGGGGTCGTGCTGGGCGCCCCGGGGTCGGCGCAGCGGCGCGAACGGGCCCTGCGGCGCCGGCTCTCGGTCGCGGTGACGGTGGTCGCCCTCCTGACCGCGGGCGTCGTGGTGTGGAGTGCTCTCCCCGACCGCGAAAAGAAGTCCCCGGACCCGGTGGCCTCCGGCCTTCGCAGCCCGGTGCCCTCGGTCTCGGGCGGCACAGACCCGGTCGGCGACGACAGCGGCACCGAGCCGGTCGGGGACGGCGGCGACGACGCCCCCGAGGACCTGCTGACCCCGGACGGCATTCGCACCGCCGTGAAGGCGCTGAAGGAGGCCTCGGGCTCGGACCGGATGGCCCGGTTCTCGGTCTACCCGGAGCACGTCTCGGCCAGCGTCATGCTCAAGGGCAGCAAGAGCCGCTACGACAGCTGGACCTACCGGGCGGGTGAGGGGGCGAAAAAGGGCATCATCAGTGGCTCGGTGACGCCGCTCGAAAGCCCCTTCGGCATCGACGACTTCAACTGGGACGCCGTCCCCGGCCTGCTCAAGCAGGCGGACAAGAAGCTCAATGTGAAGGACGTGAAGTCGCGCTATCTCCTCGTCGAGGGGGACGACCCGACGTTCGGCGACCCCAAGAACATGAAGGTCTACCTGTCGAACGCGTACAGCCAGAGCGGTTACCTGGAGGCCGATGCCCAGGGCAAGGTCATCAAGGTGATGCCCAACACCAAGGAGGACTGACCGCGGGCTCACCCCGCAGCGGGCGCCTCGGGGACCTCGACGGTCTTGCCGTCCTCGTCGACGGTGTGCGTGTCCCAGTACACGTCCCACTCGTCGTCGACCTGCTGCGGCACCTTGCCCTCGGGGTAGCGCGTGTACCCCTCCGGGACCTTCTCCCCGTCCTTGACGCAGGCGGAACCGGTCCCGCCGACCGAGAGGACGGGGTACTCGCCCCCGCCGCAGATGTCGTCCCGGAAGGAGAGGCCGGAGCAGCCGGTCAGGGCCACGACCGCGACCGCTCCCGTGAGCGCGGCACCCGCGGCGGCGCGGACCCGGCGGCGGCGTGAGGGGCCGCCGGCGGGACGGGCGGCGGGGCGGGAGCTGCTGGTCAGAGGGGTCAGGGGGGTGGTCACGGTCGTCTCCTGTCGGTCGTTCGGTCTGCCCCCACTGTCGTCCGCGGTGATCGCCGCAGCCTGAGTACCGGTACTCAAGCGGCAGTCCCGCCTCTACTCAACAGGGCCGGTTCCGGCCGTCCTTGGCCGGTTCCCGCTGAACCGGGACGGCCCTTCGGCTGAGTTGCTCCGCTTCAAGAGCCGCGCGTCCGCCACCGGGCTACAGTGCGATCCTGCTCGGCGTACAGCAGCCGTGGGGGGCCGGGGAGTTCGGATGGGACAGCGCGGGAACGACGGGGAAGACGACTACTTCGGTGGCGACGAGCCGCTCGACCTCGGGGCGGCGGACGGCGAACTCGCTCTCGCGCCACCGGCCCAGGGCGTGGGCGGGCCACCGTTCAGCTGGCAGTGCGCACGGACCGAAGGGCGTTGCGACGCCGATGTGCCGGGCAGCATGGACTTCACGCAGGACGGCAGCACCGTGTGCGCGTGCGGAGAGGACCTCACCTACCAGCCGCGCAGGCCGCGGAGCCCGCGGAGCTGAACCGGGCGGCCCCTGCCGGGGCCGGGTGGGGACGGCGGACGCAGGGGGAGGAGGACCGTGGGGATCATCTCGGCGCTCGCTTCGGGACCGGCGAAGCGCTGGACCGCGCTCATCAGCGGCGGCGCGTACGCCTTCGTCGCCGTGGTCGTGCTGCTGCTGCGCCCCTGGCGGCCACCCGCCGCCCGCTGCCCGGGCTCCGGCCTCACCGCCGTGGCGTGCGACGCCGGCAGCGGTGAACCCCTGGCGCTGGCCGCCCTCGGCGTGCTCGCGGTCGTCGCGGCGAGCGGCGCCTCCCTGGTGGTGATCGCCCTCGCGGGCCCGCTCGTCCACCTCCTGGCCGGCACCGCGCTGCCGGTGACCGGGCCGGTCGCCCGCCTGGTCGAGCGGCAGGTGGACCGGCGGGTGCGCGCGAAGCGGCGGCTCACCGCCCGGAGGGACGGAGCCGGGAAGAGCCGTGCCGTCGCCGAGGCCCGCCGGCGGCTGCACCGGCGCCCGGAGCAGGACATGCTGACCGCGCCGACCAGGACCGGGGACAGTTTCGCCGCCATGAGCGAACGCGTCCTCGGGCGCCACCGGTTGGACGTGAACCTCTGCTGGCCGCTGCTCCAGCAGATCTGCGACGAACCCGCCCGCCGCGACCTGGAGCGGGCCTCGGACGTGGTGCTCGGCCGGGCCCGCAATCTGATCTGGGCGGCGCTCACCGCCGTCGCCGTCCCGCCGCTCGCCCTGCTGGACCGCGTCCCCCTCTGGCCCGCCGCGCTCGCCGCTCTCGGCGGCGCCCTGGTCGCCGTGCTGCTCCTCGCCGGACTGGGCAACGGTGTGGACGAGTACACCGACACCGTGGAGGCGGCCCTGCTGCGCCACCGCGACGCCCTCTACGCCTCCGTCGCGTGGCCGCTGCCCGGGAGCACCGGGGACGAGAGGAAGACCGGCACGGCGTTCACCGCCTACCTCCGGCGCACCGACCACCCGGCACCGCAGGTCACCTTCGAACGCCCGCCGCCCGAGGAGCCCCCCGCCCGGTGATCGACTACACCCACCCCGAACGCCGGCCCGGCGGGGGCAGCGATCTGGAGACCGTACTCCGCGCCGCCTCGGACCGTGCCGCGCGCCTCACCCGGCTGCCCGCCCGCGGCCCGGAGGATCCCGTCGGGGAGCTGAACGACTGGCACGAGACGGTGCGGGCGGTGGCGGACGCCTGCGCACGGGCCGTCGCCGGGGCCGTCCCCTCGGCGGCCGTGGCGCGGCTGCTCGACGAGTGGCTGGCGCGGGCCACCGACTGCCTGGCCCCCTGCCGCAGACTGCTCCGCGCGGCACGGCAGCGCACCGAGCCGCCCCTGACCGATGCCGGGACGAGGGACGCCCACCTCGATCTGCTGGAACTGGCGCATATGGTGCACGAGTCGGCGGACCACATCCGCCGGACGCTCGCGGCCCGGCGCGACGGCATCCCCCCGGCGGAGGCCCCCGAACGGTTCGTGCGGTGCAGGATCCTGCACCAGGACCTGATGCGGCGGGCGCTGCGCCTGCTCCCGGAGGACGACCTGCGGCGGGACGAGTGGATGTTCCGGTACGTCGTCCTGGCGCAACGCGTCGCCGAGTACGGCGGCGACAGCCCCGGTGAGGCGGAGGCCGCACGGGAGACGGCGGGGCGGCTGGCCGTGGACGGCCGCCTGGACGACGGACAGCGGGCCCTGATGCGCGCGGCCGAGGCGGCGCTCGCCACCCAGGTGAGCACCGGCGGGGACGCGGCCCGCGCCACCGACGCGGCGGAACTCGCCCTGCGGCACCGCGCGGTGTGGCAGGCGGCACCGAACGACCCCCTGGCAGCCGCTCGTTACGGCGCGGAGCTGCTACGGGCGATCACGGTGGGCGAGAGCGTCGACGGGCTGGGCCTCCAGGACGCGGTCCGGGCACTGGAGCACGCCGTACGCACGATGGACCCCGCCGCCCCGGAGTGGCCGGAGGCCCTGGCGGCGCGAGCCCTGGCGCGTACGCAGGTGATCGGCACCTGGTCGGTCCGGGACCGCGAGGTCGCCGCCGTCGTCCATGAACTGGACGGTGTCCGCGGCCTGCTTCCCGCGGGGCACCCGCTGACGCCGTCGGTCGACCTCGCCTTCGTGCAGCTGCTGGCCCGGCGCGGCTCCGGGGAGGGCGCGCTGGGCGACACCCGCGCCGCCCTCGCCATGCTGCGCCGGGCGCGGGCCCGGCGCGTGGCCGACCCCCTGCACCGGCTGGTCCTGGACTCGGTCTTCGCGCAGGTCCACACCGCGTTCCACTACCACGCGGGGGCCGACGACGCGGACTGCACCGGCACCGGCGACGAGGCCACCCCCGCCCAGGACCGGACCGGGCACGCTGCCCGCACCCATGAGCTGCTGCGCCGGTGCGCGGACCGGGCGCGGACCCTGGCCGCCGCGCGGGAGGACCACAGCCCCGAAGTGCCGGCCCTGGTCCAGCACACCCTGGGCTGGTCGCTGCTCATGGCCGCCGCCTCCCTCGACGGTTCCGGCCCGGGCGGTGCCGAGCGGAACGCACTGCTGGCGGAGGCCCGTACGGTCCTGGCCGACGCGCTGGCCCGGACCGACGAGCGGTCCCCGCAGCACGCCGGACGGGAACTGATGCTGCACATCGCCTCGTTCGTCGGCGCCTGGTCGGAGAAGGCGCCGGCGGCCGTCGTCCGCGCGCACGCGGAGGGCATCGCCCGGCTGGCGGAGCGGCCCGACGTGGCGGCCCGGCCGCCGTTCCGGGAGACGGTGCGCGCCGTCCACCTCTACGCCGGGACGCTGCTGTCCTCCACCGGTGCCGGCGGGGCGGGGGCGGTGGACCGCTCCCGCATACTGCGGCAGATGGAGGAGGCCGTGGCGGCCCGGCCGGACGCGGTGGACACCCCCGCCGTGGATCTGCGGATGCAGCTGGCCCGGGCCCACCGTTCGGGGGATGCTCCGGTGGCCGGGCTCGCCGGACTGCTCCTGCGGGCCGCGCGGACCGGGCAGCCGCCCCCCGCGGCCGCCGGCGGGCGGGACGGGGCCGGCCGCGAGCGCTCCCGCCGGGTGGGACGGGAGGCCCTCGGCCTGCTGGCCCGGCGGGCGCTGGTGCAGGAGGTCGCCGCCGACGCGGTCCTCACCGCGGACCGTGCGGGGGCGCTCTCGCGCGAGGTCGCCGGCTGGTGCGTGGCGGACGGCGCACTGGCGGAGGCGGTGGAGGCGTTGGAGCGCGGCCGGGCGCTCGCCCTGCACACGGAGATGGCCACGGTCGACGTGCGGCGCGCCCTGGCCGGGCTGGGCCGCGCGGACCTGGCCGAGGAGTGGCGCCTCTGGCGCGAAGCGGCCGCCCGCCCGGACCGGGCCGGGGGCGGGGCGGCCGTCGCGGAGGGTGCCGCCGGTGACGTCTGGGACTCGTACACCGAGCACCCCCTGCCGGAGCGGCTCGGCGCCCGGGTCCGGGCGGCGCTGGAGGAAAGCGGCTCCCTGGGCGCCCTGTTGGCCACCGTCACGGTGCCCGGGATCGCGACGGCGCTCGCCGCGACGGGGAACGACGAACTCGTGTACCTGCTGCCGACGCAGAACTCGCCCGCCTCCGGTGGCGCCCTGCGCGTCGGGAGGGACGGCCGCGTACGGTGGACCAGCCTGAGCGGACTCGCCGATTCCGCCCCTCTGGACGCCTATACGGGCGCGCTGGAACTGCTGCTCTCCGCCCCGCGTTCCGAGGCGGTCGAGCACGCCTGGCGGGCTCGACTGGAGGAGTTGTGCGACTGGGCGGGCCGGGCCGTGGTGGAGCCCCTGCTCCGCGTGACGGGGCGGTCCGCCGCGGCGGACGGCGTACCGCGTCTGGTGCTGGTGCCCCTGGGGCCGCTGGCCGCGGTGCCCTGGAGCGCGGCCCGGTTGCCGGAGCGTGCGGACGGCCGACCGTGCCGGGCGGTCGACCGGCTGGTGCTGTCCACCGCTCCCTCCGCCCGGATGTTCGCCGCGGCCGCGGGGCGGCCCGCCGTCCGGGCCCGGGACTCCGCGCTGCTGGTCCTCGGACTCACCGGGGCGGAGGCCCGGATCTCCTCCAGCAGAGCGCTGCACCGGTTGTACCCGGACCCCCGGCTGCTGGCCCCGGAGTCCGGCCGGCCGTCCGGTGGCCGGGCGCGCCCGCCGGACGGCACGACGCGCCCCGCGGAGATCCTGGACGAGATCCGGCGCGCCGCTCTCCGGCACGGCATCGTCGACGTCTCCGCGCACCTGATGGCCGACCCGGCGGACAGCTGGCGCTCGCATCTCGCCTTCGGCACGGTCCCCGGGCAGGACGGGGCGCCCGCCGCCGGGGGCATCGACCGCCTGTCCGTCCAGACCATCGCGGCACAGCGGTTCCCGGTGCCGGCGACGGGGCCGGGGCTCTGCGTCTCGCTGGCCTCGTGCATGAACAGCCTGCCGCGCCGCCAGCACGACGAGGCGTTCACGATGGCGGCCGCGTTCCTGGCCGGCGGTGCGTCGTCCGTGCTGGGGTCGCTGTGGCGGGTGCGGCTGCACGCGACCGCCCTGGTCGACCTGCTGTTCCATCACTGGCTGCGCGCGGGCCGCCCACCGGCGGAGGCACTGCGCCGGGCCCAGCTCTGGATGCTCGGCCCCGCTCATGAGCCGCCGGACGGCCTGCCGGCCGACGTGGGGCGGCTCGCGGCCGAACTGCTGGGCGCGCTGCGGGCCTCGGGCCGTGATCCGGCGGACCCGGCGCTCTGGGCGGGGCTGGTGGCCGTGGGGCGCTGACGGCCGGGCAGCCGGACACCGCACCGGCGGCGCGACCGCGGGCCGCGGTGGGCCCGGGCCCCTCCGGGGCGGACGCGCCGGGTCAGGGGTGCTCGAAGCCCTGGAGGACGCCCGCCCCGGCGAAACACAACGCACCCGCCAGAGTGCCCCAGTTGGCGACCGCCAGGCTCACGGTCGACTCGGAGCCCGGGGTGACCAGGTCGGCGACGGCGGCCAGCATGAACAGCGCCGAGCCCGCCAGGTTCACGGCCACGATCCACCAGCCGAGGTCGTGCACCCGGATGCCCGAGCGGCCGTGGCAGACCTCCGCGAGGGCCAGTTGGCCGGAGATCAGGAAGAGCACACAGCCGATGACGTCCGGCGCCCACACCAGACGGGCCGCCTGCTGGGTGGTCAGACCCTGGAGGAAGGAGTCCAGCAGGTTGACGCCGAACACCAGGGTCCCGACGAACAGCAGGAAGGTGCCGAGCCAGTCGATCCGCATCGGCTCATAGCTCCACCAGCGCCAGGGCACCGGCTCCAGCCGGTCCCCGTCGGCCGAGCGGCGCGGCGCGTTCAGGGTCTGGAGGAGGGAGACATAGCCGCCGGTGTTGAAGAACATCCCGCCGGTGAAGTACGTGACCGTGGTGGCGATCACCTCCCCGGGCGCGGCGATCGCGAGCGAGGCCCCGGCGGCGAACAGGGCCCCGCCGGCGGTGAAGGTGATCGCGGCGAGGGCGTTGAGCAGCCGCAGCCGGGCCAGGGTGCGCCGGTCGGCGGGCCGCAGTACGGCCTCCGCCTCGTGCGCCGCCCGGACGGTGAGCGCCCCCAGCTTGCGCACCGCCCGTGACTCCCACACGGCGGTGCCGCCCTCGGCGCTGCGCCATGTCAGCCGGGTCGTGAACGGCCCGGCGCCCTCGGCCCGCGCCCCGCCCGGCTCCCCGCCCGGCCCCTCGTCACGGTCCGGTTCCCGGTCCCGGCCCGGCTCCTCGTCACGACGCACGCGCGCCAGCGTAGTGAGCCGTGCACGGCGATCCGCGCACCGACGCGGGGATGTGCGAAGCGGCCCGTACCGCGACGGGTGCGGTACACGACGCCCGGTGTCGATCAAGTCAAGATTCAGCGCGGGAGCACGAAGCGCTGCTTCGGTACATGTCCGATATCGCCGCTCGTTGCGAGAAGGCCGGAGCGTCGGTTCGCAATCGGCCGGTAACACTGCGCTCCCCTGCCGTGATGGCAGTTCCGCGAGGTTCCGTTTGGTGACCGCGCAGGTCACATCCGCGAAGCCACAGGGGTGTTCAACCTGAAAGCCCTGTTCAAGTCACCGGTTGGTATGTCCGTTGCCACCCCTGGGTCAAGACGTGACGATCACCCCAAGTAGCGGCGGGGGAACCGATTGCCTGCCGGTTCGGCCACAGCGCACGTTCGCACGGCTCATGGCCGGGAGGAGCGGGCTGTCCGTGGTGGGGCCGGTTGGGTGCGCCGCTCAGTGGTGACGTCCTATACAGGCCAATGGAGGGGAACCCAGAACATGTCCAGGACCAAGAGATTCGGCGTCGCGGCCCTTACCGGTATCGCGATCCTCGGCGCTTCACCGGCCTTCGCCGTCGACATGCGTATGAGCAATCCCGCTGTCGTGGCCCACAGCTACGGCGCCAACGGTGCGATCGCCGTAAGCGACGTCAAGGCCGACGACCGTGAGGTGTACGCCGACTACCACCGGAAGTACAACCGGAACCTGGAACTGCGCAACAGCCGGGGCAACGGCACCAGGGTCACCAGCAGCCACGACACCGGCAACCCCGTGACCAACCTGCAGGCCTGCGTGGCCGTGAACTTCTTCCCCGACACCTGCACGGGATGGTGGAGGTAGGTGGCAGGCCTGACCTGACACGGCAGGGGCGGCGCTCAGGCGCCGCCCCCCATTTCCCGTCCAACCGAAGAAGTCGGGCGGGCTCACGAACAGCGAGACCGGGGCTTCGGGAGACATGAGCGAACCTGTGCTGCACGTCAGAGGGCTTGACCACGCCATGGGAGGCCAACGGCTGTTCGAGTCGCTGAGTCTGGAGGTCCAGGCAGGCGAGTCGGTGGCCGTCACCGGCCCGAGCGGTTCGGGGAAGAGCACCCTGCTCTCCTGCGTCCTGGGGCTGATCCGGCCTGACGCGGGAGTCGTCGAGGTGGCGGGCATCGACATCGCGGCCCTGCGCGGCTCGTCCCTGGCCCGTTACCGCAGCGGGCACATCGGCATGGTGTTCCAATTCGGGGAACTGCTCCCCGAGTTGTCTCCCGTGGACAACGTCGCCTTGGCCGCTCTGCTCGCCGGGGTGCCGCGACGTGACGCCTACAGCCGGGCGGCTTCCCTCTTGGACGAGCTGGGTGTTCCGGCGGCGAAGTCCAGCGAGCACTTGTCCGGGGGCGAACGCCAACGCACCGCGGTGGCACGGGCCCTGATCAACTTTCCTGTGCTCCTGCTTGCCGACGAGCCGACAGGCGCTGTGGACGCCGGGACCCGGGACCGTGTGGCCGACCTCCTGTTCGGCATGCCGGCCCGCCACGATTGCGGGCTGCTCGTCGTCACGCATGACCGCGACATCGCCTTGCGGGCCGATAGGACCCTCGTCCTGACCGGCCGTGCGCTGTCCGCCGCGAACAGCACGGGAACGGGGCCCCGGTGAGAGAGCGTGCGGTGAGCCGGCAGCTGATGCGGGTGGGGTGGGCCGCATGCCGCGGCGCTGAGGCCGGGCGTATCCGGTTCGTCGCGCTGATGGCGGCCACTGTCGCTCTTGCGCTGGGTATCGCCGCCATGGTCGCTGTCCACGCCACCTACCAGGGCCAGGACGAGCGGGGCGTGGCACGCAACCCGATCACGCGGGAAGACCGTCCTGATCTGCCCGCCAAGGTCCGGTGGTCCACATCCCAGGACCATGTTCCCGGCAGCGGGACCTTCTATGTCATTCTCATCGCGCCGACGGCCCCGGACGCACCGCTCCCTCCCGGCCTCTCCGCGTGGCCGGCCCCGGGAGAAGCCGTGCTCTCCCCCCGCTTGCGACAGATCGGAGCCGACGACGGGATCTCCTCCCGTTACGGACGGGCAGTAGGACAGATCGGCGCCGAAGGGCTGCAGTCACCGGACGAACTCCTGGCTTACGTCCGTCCGCGGGCAGACCTTCCGCTGGACGCGCTGGATTCCGTCGTGGGCTACGGCCGTCCGCCCCGCGCCCTCCCGATCAACCCGGGGCAGCTCTCCTACGCCCAGCCCGAGTGGGTGTTCCAGGTGATGCTGGGCGGGCTGGTCCTGCTGCCCGTCACGGTTCTCCTGGTCGTGGCCGTCCGCTCAGGCTCGCACAGCCGGGACCGGCGTACGGCACTGGTGGACGCCTTGGGCGGCACGGCAAGGTCACGCGCTCTGATCGTCCTGGGCGAGGTCAGTGTGCCGGTCCTTGCCGGCTCGGCGTTCGCCACAGCAGTGCTGGCCGGATTCTTGGCCACCGACGTACGACTGCCAGTGACGGGCTTCATCGTGTCCGCGGGTGATCTCCGCCCGCGGTGGGGGGAGTTCCTGCTGGCCGTGGTGGCGGCGGCCGCGCTGGGCGCCCTCGCCTCGGTCGCCGCGGGACGCCTGGTCCGCGTGCGGCACAAGGGCAACCGGCCTGCGGGGGGCCGCCGCTCGCTGACGGGGTGGGCTGTCCTGTGTCCGGTGTTCCTGCTCGTTGCTGTGCGCGGACCGGAACTCTTCCCCACGGGGACGGCCGGGAACGTGCTGACCAACTGGTTCGGCGCGGCCGGCACGCTGGCCACCCTCCCCGCCGCCGTCGCCGTCCTCACCGCCCGGCTCGGACGCCGGATGAGCAGAGCCGGCCGCCGGCTCGGTCGCCCAGGGCTTCTGGTGGCCGGACAGCGCATGTTCGCCCACCCTGGCCCCGTGGCCAGGATGACGGCCGGAGTCGTGGTCTCCCTCGGCATCCTGATCCAAGTCGTGGCCTGGCAGGGCTTGTTCGGAGAACCAGTCAGGGCCGCGCAGGCGACCGCCGACCGGGTGGGCAGCAGCGCGCTCTTCGTCAGGACTAGCAGTGACGCGGCTCCCCGGCAGATGGACGCATTCGTTCGAGCTCTGCCCCGCGGGGTGCACGCGGTCCACCTCCTTACGGACCTCGACCGGAACACCACCACCCTTCAGGGAACGTGCCAGGGGCTGGCCGCCCTCCAACTGCCCTGTGATCGACGAGGAATCGCACTGAAGGGCGTGCCCCGGGACCCTCGGGTCCGCGAGATCACCGCTTGGCACGGGTTGGGGTCCGACGCTGTCACCGTGCGCGAGGCGTCCCGGAGCGCCAGCAGGGAAGCGTCCGACACGATTCTCGTATCTGCCGACGGACGCGACCTGTCCCTACCCGCGCTGAAGCAGCTGTCCTACCGATCCTTCACCGAAGGAGCGTTCATCCACACGCCGGGTGGTGAATGGCTCGTCACCAGTGAGACCACGAAGGCCCACGGACTGTGGATCGGGTTCTTCGGGGTCGTCGGAATCCTTGTCCTGACAGGCGCATCGGTCGTGAGCGGCACCGTCGAGTTCCTGCGCAACGGACGTGCCCTGGCCCCCGTCAGCACGCTTTCGGGAAACCGGCGGATCTACTGGGGCACCGCGGCGTGGAGCCTCCTCGTCCCCTTCGTCCTGGCGGGCGGTGCCGGCTGTCTGATCGGAACGTGGCTGGCGTATCCGAGGACGTCCGGCGGTGCCTCCTCCCTCTCCGGATCGTTCCTCGCGGCCTGCGGTCTGGGCGTGTCGGCGATGGCGCTTCTTGCCTGGGTCTGGGGCGCGAATGTCGCGGCTCGCCAGGCCGTCGCTTGGCGGCCGCGTGGCGAATGACCGGCAACTCGCCGCTCTCCTCTGCCGGCGCCAGGAGCCGGGACCCGGCCCGGCGGGCACCCCCTAGCGGCGGACGTACTCGCCCGGCTCCCCGTCCGCGCTCATCCCGTACAGCAGCAGCCGCTCCCGCCCGTCGAAGCGGTCGGTGCGCAGGTTCTGGGAGGCCGCGTCCCAGGGGCAGTCGGCGTCGGACGCCTTGCGGTCGGGGACGGGCGGGCCGACGACCAGGAGGTTGCCGACGCCGCCGAGGACCGCGGTGGACGCGCAGTTCATGCTGCCGCCGGCCGGCTCGCCCGTCTCGTCGTCCGTGCGCGGGAACACCGTGTCGTAGCGGACCACGGCGGAGCCGACCGGGCCCTGGGTGACCGTGACGCGGCGCTCGAAGAGGTCCGCCTGGCCGCCGTCCCACTCCGGGCCCGTCTCGTCCTCGATCCAGGTGCCGACGTACTTCGCCGGGACCGCCTCCGGGCCCGCGCCCGCCTTGCGGAAGGTGGCGGTGACCGTGCCGGAGGTCCACTCCAGCACGTCGGGGGAGCGGACGGTGAGACTCTGGTGCGCGGCCGGGGTGCACTGCTTCTCCGGGACGCTCACGGTCACATCGCTCTCGCCGAAGACGATCCGGTCGGCGTCCGCGGAGACCAGCACGGACCGGCCCATGCACAGGCGTTCACCGGTGACGGTCACATACACGGCCGTCTTCTCGCCCTGCTCGCCCTGGCCGATCTCGATGCGGCCGGTCGAGCGCGGGGCCTCGGCCGAACCGTCGAGTACGCCCTCCCAGGCGCCGAGGAAGACCTCGGGCACCGCGCCGGAGGTACGCGAGGCGCCGGCCGGGCGCTTGGCGTCGCCGTCGGGCCCGGTGGCGCCGCCGTCGGGCCACAGGGCGACGGCCGTGCCCGCACCGGCGAGCGCCAGCGCGAGGGCCGCCGCGGCGAGGACCCGGCCGCGCCGCCGGGCCGGGCGGGACCCGCTTCCGGGCTCGTGCGGACCGCCCGCGTCGGCGTCACGGCTGCCGGCCGGCGGGGTCGGATCGTGCGGGCCCCGGTCCGAGCCCGGCACCGGGGTGTCCGCGTCCAGTACCCGCGCGGCGCTGCGGCCGACCCGGGCGAGGACGTCCGCGGGCAGCCAGGCCCCGGCCGGACCCTGCTCCCCGGCCGCGAGCACCGAGGCGGGCGGACGCCGGGACGGGTCCTTGTCCAGGCAGGCGCGTACCAGGGGCGCGAGTTCGGACGGCAGGCCGGTGAGGTCCGGTTCGTCGTGCGCGATACGGAACATGGTGGCGTGCGCGCCGCTGTCCGCCGACCCGAACGGGGGTGTCCCGGTGGCCGCGTAGGCGAGGACCGCGCCCAGGCAGAAGACGTCGGACGCGGGGGTCAGCTTCTCGCCGCGCACCTGCTCGGGGGACATGAAGCCGGGGGAGCCGACCACCGCGCCGGTGCCCGTGAGTCCGCCGTCGGTGACGGTGTCCACGGCCCGCGCGATGCCGAAGTCGATGACGCGCGGCCCGTCCACGGTCAGCAGGATGTTGGACGGCTTCAGATCGCGGTGCACGAGCCCGGCCGCGTGGATATGGGTCAGCGCCTCGGCGAGACGGCCCGCGAGCGCCCGCACGGTCGGCGGCGGCAGGGGGCCGAACTCCTCGCCGACGACATCGCGCAGGGACGGGCCGGGGACATAGGCGAGCGCCACCCAGGGGGCCGTCGCCTCGGTGTCGGAGTCGATGACGGGGGCGGTTCCGGCGCCGCCGACGCGCTCCAGCGCGGCCACCTCGCGGGCGAACCGCCGCCGGAACTCCTCCTGTTCGGCGAGCTGCGCGTGGACCACCTTCACGGCGACCGCGCGGCCGCCCTCGGAGCGCGCCAGGAACACCCGTCCCATGCCGCCGGTGCCGAGCCGGCCGATGAGACGGAACGGGCCGATCGCGGCCGGGTCGTCGGGAGTCAGGGCGTCCACGCCCGCGATCCTCGCACAGGGGGCCCGGGGCCGTGGTGGCGTGTTCACGCCGCGTGCGGGGCGCTCGGGGCGGGTCCGGCCACCGGGGCTGAACGCCCCGGCCCCCGGACGCGTATGGAACGGACGAGACGGACGACAACGCACCGGAGCGGACCGGCCCGACCGGACCCGCACCCGGCCGGGCCGCACCGGCCCGCACCGCACCCGCACGACGAGGACCTTGGGGCCGCGCATGAAGCACGCACGACGGAACCTGCGGCGCCTGGTGCGTCTGGCGGCCGCCGGCGGGCTCGTCTGCGGCGGCCTGATCACCACCGGCGCCTTCGCCGCCGACCCCGACCCGGGCGGCGGGACGCGGCAGGCCGCACCCGTCACCGCCCTGGTCGACCGGCTCGGCACCGGGCGCACGGCGGGCAGCTGGACCGCCGCCGACGGGCGGACCGTCGTCGCCGTCACCGACCCGGACGCGGCGGACGAGGTGCGCGAGGCCGGTGCGGAGCCCCGGCTCGTCCGGCACAGCGCGGACCGGCTGCGCGAGGCCACCGAGTCGCTGCGGACCGCGCCCCGGGTGCCCGGGACCGCGTGGGCGGTGGACTACGCGTCCAACGAGGTCCGGGTCCGGGCCGACCGCACCGTCTCCTCCGGCGACTGGTCCCGGATGACCGGACTCGCCGAGAGCATCGGCGACTTCGTCCGGATGGAGCGGACCACGGGCTCCTTCACCACCCGGGTCAACGGCGCCTCCTCCATCGTCGGCGACCAGCGCCGTTGCTCGGCCGGCTTCAATGTGACCGACGGGCAGGACGCGTTCATCCTCACCGCCGGGCACTGCGGGCCGCAGGGCACGGCATGGTTCCGGGGCGGCGGCGGCCAGTCGGAGGGCCTGCTCGGCACGACGACCGCGTCCGCCTTCCCGGGCACCGACTACTCCCTGGTGCGCTACGGCAGCGACGCGGCGGCCGACCTCACCAACGTGGTCGCCATCGGCCAGGGGCGCGGGGTCCGTATCGTCGGCACGGCGGACGCGACCGTCGGCGCCCAGGTCTTCCGCAGCGGCAGCACCACCGGCTTCCGCACCGGCCGGGTGACCGCCGTGAACGCGACCGTCAACTACCCCGAGGGCACGGTCACCGGGCTGATCGAGACCACGGTCTGCGCCGAACCGGGCGACAGCGGGGGCCCGCTGTTCTCCGAGGGGCTGGCGATCGGGCTGACCTCGGGCGGCGACGGGGACTGCGACACCGGCGGCACCACCTACTTCCAGCCGGTCACCTCCGCCCTGGAGGACCTGGGCGTCCGCCTCGCGGGCGTCACCCCGGCGGCCGGGCCGGACGGCACCGGGGCGGGCGACGGCACCGGAGCGGCGGACGGCGGAACGGGCGAGGCGGCCGGCGCGGACGGCGAGGCGGGCGCGGCCGCGGGCGCACCGGGCGACGGAGCGGCCGCGGGTGAGGGCACCGGCCGGGACACCGGGAACGGCACCGGCACGGCCCCGGCGACGGGCGCGAGTTCGGGTGCCGGAGCGGTACCGGGGGCGGCCGCGCCGCCCGGGGACGCCCGCCGGGTCACCAGCATCGTGGAGTTCGACGACCCCGGCCTCGGACTGGGCGTCATCGGCGTCAGTCTGGTGGTCCTGGTGGCCGCCCGCTGGATCGGGTCGGCGCAGGAGCGGCGGGACTTCCGGAGCATCCAGTCCGCGACCTGGGGCTGAGCGGGACGGCATCCCCGGCACACCCCCTGCGCAATCAGGTACGCATACCCCCAACTCGCCCCCGTATGCGCTTCCGGGGGATGCGCATACGGGGGTCGTGCGAAGGACCGGTGTACGTTCTCGGGTGAGGGGCCTGGGAGGGCTGTGCCGCGTGGGGCGGACGGGACCGGTCCCGACAACGACACAAGGGGTGGGGCTGCGTGAAGCGGCGTCGTATCTGGGTGACGGCGGCCGTCGCCGTCACCTGTGTGACCGGGGTGCTGGTCGTGCAGGCATCGGGGGACGGGGGAGCCCGGCCCGCGGCGGCGGACGGACGGCCGGGGCCGGTGCGCGCGGAGGCGCACACCCGGCCGCTGAAGACGGCCGACCAGGGGCGCAGCGCCTCCCTGGCCCGGTCCGGCACCGAGCCGTTCAGCATGCTCGGCGTCACCTGGGCCGACCCGGAGGCCGGCGTCACGGGCACGGTCGAGGCCCGGACCCGTGCGGTCGGGTCCGGTGCGTGGTCGCCGTGGTTGCGGCTGGAGGCGGACAGCGGCCAGGGCGAGAGCGGAGCCGCCCGCGGCGGCACCGAGCCCGCCTGGGTGGGCCCGTCGGACGGCGTCGAGGTGCGGGTCCGCTCCGGGGGCGGCGCGACCGCCGGTCTGCCGGACGGCCTGCGCCTGGACATGATCGACCCGGGCCGGGGCGGTATGGCCCCGGCCGCGTTCGCCTCGGACGGCGACGAGAGCGCGAGCCCGTCGCCCTCGGACCCGGAGCCGACGCCCTCCGACCCCGTTTCCCCGGAGCCGTCGCCCGGACCGGGTGACCCCTCCGAACCGGCGGAGCCGTCGCCCACCGAGTCCGCGCCGACCGCCTCGCCGAGCGTGCCCGCCTCGCCGTCGGCCGCGCCGACCCCGGCACCGTCCCCCTCGGTCTCCACGCCCGTGCCCTCGCCGACGGTCAGCGTGCCGCCGGCCCCGCCGTCCACCGTGCCGAAGCCGGCGATCACCAGCCGCGCGGGCTGGGGCGCGGACGAGTCGATCAGCCCGGAGGCCCCCGGCTATCTGCCCGGGGAGAGGATCAAGGCGGTCGTGGTCCACCACACCGCCGAGTCGAACAGCTACACCTGCGCCCAGGCCCCGGCCGTGGTGCGCGGCATCTACGCGTACCACGTACGGCAGTTGGGCTGGAAGGACATCGGCTACAACTTCCTGGTCGACAAGTGCGGCACGGTGTACGAGGGCCGCAAGGGCGGTGTGGACCGGCCGGTGATGGGCGCGCACGCCTACGGCTTCAACGCCGAGACGACCGGAATCTCCGTCCTCGGCACCTACACCGACACCGCCCCGGCGCAGGCGGCGATGACCGCGGTGGCGCGCGTCGCCGCGTGGAAGCTCGGCCAGTACGGCGTGGACCCGGCCGGCACCACGACGCTGACGGCGGGCGCCGCCGGACGCAGCTACGCGGGCAAGACCTGGGCGAGCGGGGCGAAGCTGACGCTGCCCACGATCCACGGGCACCGGGACGGCTACAACACGCAGTGCCCCGGCAACGCCTTCTCCAGCCGGCTCGGCGCTCTGCGCACCCTGGCCGGCGGGCCCGTGTCGGGGCTGGCGATCACCTCCGTGACGGACGCGCAGGCCGCCGGGTCCACCTACTGGACGCGTTCCGCCGTCACCGTGAACTGGTCGGCGGAGACGCCGAGTTCGCTGGTCAAGCGGTACGAGCTGCTGGTCGGCGGCAAGGTCGTCGCGACCACGGCTCCGAACGTGCTGTCCGCGAAGGCGACCCTCACGGCGGGCAGCCACCAGCTCGCGGTCCGGGCGGTCCACCAGTCCGGCCGGACGGCGACCACGGCTCCGCTCACGGTGGTGGCCGAGACGACCGCGCCCACCTTCCCCGGCAAGCCCGCCCTCGCCCTGCGGACCGGCACGGTCGAGGCCGCCGCCGTCCCCGTGACACTGAGCTGGAAGGCGGCCGACAGCGGTTCGCTGAAGGAGGTCCGGCTGGCGGCCCCGGCCCGGACCTACGGGCCGACCGTGCTCAGCGCCGCGCACTCCGCCAAGCCCGCGGTGGCCACCACCTGGAAGCTGACCGCCCACGACCGGGCCGGGAACACCGCCTCGGCCTCCGTCGCCGGTACGCCGGTGATCCTCCAGGAGACCTCCGCCACCCGCGGCGGCACCTGGACGAGCCGCTCCTCCGGCAGCTACCTGGGCGGCAAGTCCCTCTCCAGCTCGGCCAAGAACGCCAGCCTGAGCTGGACCTTCACCGGTCGGTCGGTCTCCTGGGTGGTCTCCCGCGCGGCGACCTCCGGGCAGGCCCACATCTACGTGGACGGGGTGAAGGCCACCACGGTCGACCTCAAGTCCGCGACCACCAAGTACCGGGACGCGATCTGGACCAAGTCCTGGTCCAGCAGCGCCAAGCACACGGTGAAGATCGTCGTGGTGGGGACCTCGGGACGCCCGACGATCACCACGGACGGCCTGGTCTACCTCAAGTAATCCCGGGGGAGGGGCCGTTGACCCCGGCGGAGGGGCCGTCCGGCGGCCCCTCCGCCTCGATCTCCTCCATCGCCCGCGCCAGGCGCTCCAGGACGTCCGCGGTCTCGGCGAAGGCGGCCGGGCCGAGGGCGGTCAACAGGCGGTCTGCCAGGGCCGCGTGGCCCGGGTCGATGCTGCGGACCGCGTCCCGGCCGCGCTCGGTGGCGTGCAGGAGCTTGGCGCGGCGGTGGGCGGGGTTCTCCCGGTACTCGGCGAGGCCCTGCCCGACCAGGACGTCCGCGACGCGCTGCACGCTCTGGCGGGTGATCCCCATGGCGCGGGCGATGCCCGCGACGGACTGGGGGGCGCGGAGCACCGCGCCGAGGACCTGCCAGCGGGCGGCGGTGAGCCCGCCCGCGCGGGCGAGCCCGTCCGAGACGGAGAGGAAGCGGCCGTTCAGCCGGAAGACCCCGAGGGCGGTGCGGGTCAGCAGCTCCCGCGGATCGGGAGCGCCCGGCTCTGGCCCGCTGGCGCCCGGCGCCGTGGTCGCGTCGGCGGGGGACGCGCCCGGCCCGCCCGTGGTGGCGTCCGTGGTGGCGTCCGTGCCGGTGGTGTGGTGCTCGCTCACGCGGACAGGACCTCGTACGCCGACGGGTCCGAGTCGTGGAACAGGCGGTACCAGGCGTCCAGCTTCTCGCCCTCGTACACGCCCAGCCGTGCGAAGACCTCCCGGGCCAGGGCGACGGGCTCGGTCGGCCCGGCGGTGATCAGGTCGCCGTCCGTGAACGCGTCCGCCTCCACATAGCGCTCGCCGCCCCCGTAGCCGGTGGCCGCGAGGTAGAAGGAGACGGCGCTGGTGTGCGCGCGGTCGTCGAGCAGGCCCTCGCGGGCGAGCCCGGCCGTCGCCCCGCAGATCGCCGCGACCGGGACGCCGGCCGCCAGGAAGGTACGCGCGGCGGCGGCGAACGGCGCGAGCGCGTCCCCGGTGTCCCACAGGGCCGCGCCCGTGAGGATCAGCAGGGAGCTGTCGGCGGGGGACAGGTCCGCCAGGGCGAGATCGGGCTGGACGCGGAGCCCGCCCATGGTGGTGACCGGGCCGGTGGTGAGGCCGACCGTGCGCACGGTGAATCCGTTCTGCGTGAGATGCGCCGTGGTGTGGCCGGTCTCCCAGTCGGCGAAGGTGTCGTAGACGGCCAGATGGACGGTACTGCCGTGGGCGCTGCTGCCGGTCATGGCGCTCTCCTCGGTGTCGGCCCTCGGTGCCGGCCCGTCGTATCGAGCCGATGACAGCAGACTGCCATCATGGCAGCATGCTGTCAATGGATCGGGGTCGACGCCGCCGACGCCCGGCCCCGCGACGGCCGACGGGCCCCGCGACGGCCGACACCCTGCCCAGATATGCGCCCCACCCCCCGACAGGGTGGCCATGTCGGTCCCCGGACCCCTTCCTTACGCTGGCCCGCATGACCCCTCATGCCGATCCGCAGACCGGCGCCGCCGTCAAGGCGGCGGACCGCGCGCACGTGTTCCACTCCTGGTCCGCCCAGGGCCTGATCGACCCGCTCGCCGTCGCCGGCGCCGAGGGGGCGCACTTCTGGGACTACGACGGGAACCGCTACCTCGACTTCACCAGCGGCCTCGTCTACACCAACATCGGGTACCAGCACCCGAAGGTCGTCGCGGCGATCCAGGAGCAGGCGGGCCGGCTCGCGACCTTCGCCCCCGCCTTCGCCGTCGAGGCGCGTTCCGAGGCGGCCCGGCTGATCGCCGAGCGGACCCCCGGCGACCTCGACAAGATCTTCTTCACCAACGGCGGCGCCGAGGCGGTCGAGCACGCCGTGCGGATGGCCCGGCTGCACACCGGCCGTCCCAAGATCCTCTCCGCGTACCGCTCGTACCACGGCGGCACCGCGACCGCGATCAACATCACCGGTGACCCGCGCCGCTGGGCGAGCGACACCGCCTCGGCCGGCGTCGTCCACTTCTGGGGGCCGTTCCTCTACCGCTCGCCGTTCTACTCGGCGACCGAGGAGGAGGAGTGCGCCCGCGCCCTCGCGCACCTGGAGGACACGATCGCCTTCGAGGGGCCGGGGACCATCGCCGCGATCGTGCTGGAGACCGTGCCGGGCACCGCGGGCATCATGACCCCGCCGCCGGGCTACCTCGCCGGCGTCCGCGAGATCTGCGACCGGTACGGGATCGTCTTCGTCCTGGACGAGGTCATGGCGGGCTTCGGCCGTACAGGCAAGTGGTTCGCCGCCGAGCACTTCGGCGTGGTGCCGGACCTGATGACCTTCGCCAAGGGCGTCAACTCGGGCTATGTGCCGCTCGGCGGCGTCGCGATCTCCGAGCGGATCGCCGCCACCTTCGACCGCCGCCCCTACCCGGGCGGCCTCACCTACTCCGGGCACCCGCTGGCCTGCGCGGCGGCCGTCGCCACCATCCGGGTCATGGCCGAGGAGAAGGTGGTCGAGAACGCGGCCCACCT
>NZ_JBEXXN010000044.1:0-56692 GCF_040630445.1 Streptomyces sp. NPDC005805 | reverse complement strand
GGCTTTCCTCCGGGCGCTTCCCTTCGGTCTTGCGTTTCCGACTCTATCAGACCGTTTCCCGATCCGATTTCCTCGGTTTCACTCTCCGCTTTCCGACCCTTTCGGCCTTCCGGCGGTTCCGACTCTATCAGACTCTTTCGGGCCTGATTCCCAGTCAGCGGGAGTTGTCTTCCCGGCCGTTGAGCCGTTCCGACGCCCAAACTCTAGCGGATTTCCCGGGCGGCTCATAATCGAGCCATTCGAAATACATTTCGGCATGCCAAAATGCGTCCCGGCTGGGAGATCGTGCTGAGGTTGGCTGCCGCATACGCGGCGAGGATGGCTGCCGAGGAACCGTTCCGGCTCCGTGACAACTCGAAGAACCCTACGGATCGGGAAGCGCCGTGTCAACCCTCCCCCGCCGCGGACCGGCGGGGACTCGCGACCAGGGGTTCACGCCGACTCCGTAGCGGCCGTCAGTCCAGGTCGGTGAGCCGGCCGCCCGCGTCGGGCTGGTCGTGCTCCACCCGTCGCAGCAACCGGGTCAGCAGGTCGCCCAAGAGGGCGCGCTCGTCACCGGCGAGGTCCTGGAGCAGGTCCTCCTCGAAGGTGGAGGCCATCCGCATCGCCTCCAGCCACTTCGTACGGCCGTCGTCCGTCAGCTCGACGATCACGCGGACCCGGTTGTTCTCGTCGCGGTCCCGGGTCACCAGTCCCTCGGCGGCCATCCGGTCGATCCTGTGGGTCATCGCGGCCGGGGTGAGGCCGAGGCGCTTCGCGAGCTCGCCCGGGCCGAGGCGGTACGGGGCGCCGGCGAGGACGAGGGTCTTGAGGACCTCCCACTCCGCGTTGCTGATGCCGAGGTCGGCGAGCTGGCGCCCGTAGGCGACGTTCATGCGCCGGTTCAGCCGGCCGAGGGCGGAGACCACCTTCTCGACCTGGGGGTCGAGGTCACCGTATTCGCGCTGGTAGGCGGCGATCTGCTCGTCGAGGGTCGGCTCCTGCGGTCCGGACAGCGGAGCACCGGGGGTCTCGGTTGGCATGCGGCGAAGTATGGCATGCGCTCATTGGCGTTGAAGTCCTTCGGTGTGTAGAGTTAAGGATCGAATTTTAGTATTGAAGTCTTCAGGGCTGAGTCCTCCGGACCGGGAGGACTCAGCCCGCGATGTCGAAGCGGGTGAGTGTGACCAGGGCGAGGGGCGCAGCGATGCGCCGGATTCAGGCGGGGAACGCGCTGAGCGCGTTCGGGCTCGGCTTCACGGTCCCGTACCTCTACGTCTATGTGGCGCAGGTGCGGGATCTCGGTGTGACCACGGCGGGTGTGGTGCTCGCGGTGTTCGCCATGGCCGCGCTCGTGGTGCTGCCGTTCACCGGACGGGTCGTCGACCGGCGCGGGCCGCTGCCCGTGCTGGTCGCCGCCGCGTTGCTGGCGTCGGTCGGCGCCGCGGGACTGGGTCTGTCGGACACCGTTCCGGCGGCCGTGCTCTCCGCGACGCTGCTCGGCGCCGGTACGGCGGTGATGCAGCCGGCGCTGGCGACCATGATCGTCTGGTGTTCGGACAGCACCACCCGGACCCGGGCCTTCGCCATGCAGTTCTTCCTGCAGAACCTCGGTCTCGGTATCGGCGGGCTGATCGGCGGCCACATCGTCGACGCGAGCCGGCCCTCCAGCTTCCTGCTGCTGTTCGGTATCGAGGCCGTGATGTTCCTGGTCCTCGCCGGGATCGGACTGACCGTCCGGCTGCCCGGCGGCGCCGTCCTCCCCGGGGCGCGTCCGTCCGGGGCCGGCGGCCGCGGCGGGATGCGCGCCCTGCTCGGCCACCGCGCCATGGTGCAACTGCTCATCCTGGGGTTCGTCCTCTTCTTCGCGTGCTACGGCCAGTTCGAGTCGGGGCTCGCCGCCTACGGCACCGAGGCCGCGGGGATCGAGCCCGCGACCCTCGGCACCGCCCTCGCGGCGAACACCGCCGTGATCGTGGCCGCCCAGTTCCTGGTGCTGCGCTTCGTCGAGCGGCGCAGTCGCAGCAAGGTGATCGCGGCCGTCGGGATCATCTGGGCCGTCGCCTGGCTGGCGGCGGGCTGGGCCGGGCTCGGTCAGGGCAGCCAGGCCATGGCCACGGCCGCGTTCATCTCGACGTACGCGCTGTTCGGGCTCGGTGAGGCGATGCTGTCGCCGACCGTCGCGCCGCTGGTCGCGGACCTCGCCCCGGAGGGGATGGTCGGGCAGTACAACTCGGCGTTCGCGCTGGTCAAGCAGCTCGCGCTGGCGATCGGGCCCGCTGTCGGCGGTCCGATGGGCGCCACGCTGCACGGCCCGTACATCGTGACGTTCGTGCTGTTCTCGCTGGCCATCACCGCCCTGGCGCTGCGGATGGGCAAGCGGCTCACGCCCGCGCAGGACCGGCCGTGGCTCGCGGCGAAGTCCCGGGTGGTCGCCGTGCACATGCCCGACGAGAGCGACAGCGTCGCCGCGGCGCGCTAGCAGCGATCGCGGGGTGTCCGGCCCCGATCCGCCGGGCGCCCACCGGGCCGCGACCGGTCAGCGGGGCAGGGCGAACTCGCACCAGACGGCCTTGCCGCCGCCCGGTGTGCGGCGGGACCCCCAGGACGAGGCGATCGTCGCGATGATCGAGATCCCGCGGCCCGCCTCGTCCTCCGTCTCCGCCCTGCGGCGGCGGGGCAGGTGCTCGTCGCCGTCCGTCACCTCGACGATGAGCCGCCGGTCGGTGCGGCGCAGCCGCAGCCGCATCGGCGGGGTGCCGTGCTGGAGGGAGTTCGCGACCAGCTCGCTGACGGCGAGGACCCCGAGGTCGTGCAGCTCGGTCGGGAAGCGCCAGGAGGCCAGCACCCCCGACGCGAAGGCGCGGGCGCGCGGCGCCGCCTCGGTGCCGCCGAGCAGGTCGAGGGCCGCGTTGTGGAACAGCTCCGCGTCCCCGCCGACGCGCGCCGGGTGCTGGAGGACGAGCACGGCCACGTCGTCGTCGTGCTCCGCGGTGACGCCCAGGGAGCGCAGCAGCCGGTCGCAGACCACCTGCGGGGTGCCCGTCGCACCGGACAGGGCGCGCTCCAGGGCCGCCATGCCCTCGTCGATGTCCTCGCGCCGGCGCTCCACCAGGCCGTCCGTGTAGAGGACGGCGGTGGAGCCGGGCGGCAGGGCGATGCTGCCCGAGGTGTGCAGCCAGCCGCCCATGCCGAGCGGCGGGCCGGTCGGCTCCTCGGCGCGGCGGACCGTGCCGTCCTCGTCGCGCACCAGGATCGGCGGATGGCCGGCCGAGGCGTAGACCAGGCGGCCCTCGTTGGGGTCGTGGACCGCGTAGACGCAGGTGGCGATCTGGCTGGCGTCGATCTCCGCCGCCAGGCCGTCGAGGAGTTGCAGCACCTCGTGCGGGGGCAGGTCGAGCCGGGCGTAGGCGCGCACCGCGGTGCGGAGCTGGCCCATCACGGCGGCCGCCCGCACGCCCCGGCCCATCACGTCGCCGATGACGACCGCGGTGCGGCCCGCGCCGAGGGTGATGACGTCGTACCAGTCGCCGCCGACCGCCGCGTCCGTGCCGCCGGGCTGGTAGGTGGCGGCGAAGCGGAGGTCGTCGGGCTGCTCCAACTCCTGCGGCAGCAGGGAACGCTGCAGCGTCACCGCCGTCTCGCGGTGCCGGCGCTCGCTGGCGCGCAGCCGCTCGGCGGCCTCGGCGTGGTCGGTGACGTCGGCGGCGAAGACGAGCACACCGGCCGTCTCCTCGCCGCCGCGCAGCCCGGCGGGCAGGCAGGTGACGGTGTACGAGCCCTCGCCGCGCTTGCCCCGGGCCTCGCTCCCGGCCTGGATCCTGCGGGACTTGACCGTGCGCGGCTTCCCGCTGCGCAGGACCTGCTCCATGAGCGGCAGCAGCCCCAGTTCGGTGAGCTCCGGGCAGCTGTCCGCCGCGGGGGCCCCGGGCGGGCGGGAGCCGAAGGCCGCCGCGTACGCGTCGTTGACGTACACGATGCGGTGGTCGGGGCCGTGCACGAGGGCGACCAGGGCGGGGAGGCTGCCGAGGATCTCCGGCAGGACGAAGTCCTCCAGGGTCAGGAGGGCGTCCGCGGCCTGCTCGGACGGCCGGCCGGCGCCGCCGCGGGCGGCAGGCACGGAGCCCTCGCCCCGCTGCGCCACGGAGTGACCCTGATCCGCCCCTCGGGCTGCGGCGCGGCGCTGCGTACCGGGGAGCATTGCGCTCCAACGCGTGAAGTTCACTGACTTTCAAGCCTCAATGGGGGTGGTTGCCAAGGGTCACTCTGTGCAGGTGTGAGCCCACCTATGGTCACACGTCCAGTGTCCCCGACCGGACTGACAGTCGTCTTTGCGCCGCGTGCCAGGTCGCCTTCGCGTCGCGCGGCGGGGCCGGGGAACCCGCGCGGCGGGCGCGGGCGGGGCCGCCGGGTCAGCGGTCCGGGGAGCCGTCGGCGGACTCGTCCTTGCCGTCGCGCGGCGGGCTCCCGCCGGGCGGGTCGGCCTGTCGGGGTCCCGTCGCGTCGCCGCTGCGTGCTCCGGCGGCGTCCGGGGCGGCGCCGGACCGGCCGGAGCCCGCGGCGAGTTCGAACTCGGCGCGCGGGTGCTCCAGCGAGCCGAGCGAGACGATCTCGCGTTTGAAGAGCCCGGACAGCGTCCACTCGGCGAGGACGCGCGCCTTCCGGTTGAACGTGGGCACGCGGCTCAGATGGTAGGCCCGGTGCATGAACCAGGCCGGATAGCCCTTGATCTTGCGTCCGTAGACATGGGCCACGCCCTTGTGCAGGCCGAGTGAGGCGACGGAGCCGGCGTAGTCGTGGGCGTACTCGGTGAGCGGCCGGCCGCGCAGCGAGGCGACGATGTTCTCCGCGAGGACCTTCGTCTGGCGCACCGCGTGCTGGGCGTTGGGCGCGCAGTACGTGCCCGGCTCGCGGGCGGTGAGGTCGGGGACGGCCGCCGCGTCGCCCGCGGCCCAGGCGTGGTCGGTGCCGTCGACGGTGAGCCGGGCGGTGCAGAGGATGCGGCCGCGCTCGTCGAGCGGCAGGTCGGTGGCGGCCAGGACGGGCGCGGGTTTGACGCCCGCCGTCCAGACCAGGGTCCGGGTGGGGAAGCGCGAGCCGTCGCTGAGGACGGCGACGCGGTCCTCGCAGCTCTCCAGCCGGGTGTCCAGGCGGACGTCGATGTTCCGGGCGCGCAGCTCGCGGATCGCGTAGCGGCCCATCTCCTCGCCGACCTCGGGGAGGATGCGGCCGGCGGCCTCGACGAGGATCCATTTCAGGTCCTCGGGCCGGATGTTGTGGTAGTACCGCGAGGTGTAGCGGGCCATGTCCTCCAGTTCGGCGAGGGCCTCCACGCCCGCGTAGCCGCCGCCGACGAAGACGAAGGTCAGGGCGGCGTCGCGGACGGCCGGGTCGCGGGTGGAGGAGGCGATGTCCATCTGCTCGATGACGTGGTTGCGCAGGCCGATGGCCTCCTCGACCGTCTTGAATCCGATACCGAAGCCCGCGAGGCCGGGCACGGGGAGGGTGCGGGAGACCGAGCCGGGGGCGATGACGAGTTCGTCGTAGCCGAGTTCGACGGCGCCGGTGCCCTCCTCCTCGGTGGCGAGGGTGACGACGGTCGCCACGCGCTTGGCGTGGTCGACGGCCCGGGCCTCGCCGATGACGATGCGGCATCTGCCGAGGACCCGGCGGAGGGGCACCACCACATGGCGGGGGGAGATGGAGCCCGCGGCGGCTTCCGGGAGGAACGGCTGATACGTCATGTACGGGTCGGGAGCGACCACGACGATCTCCGCCTCGCCCCGGTCGAGCTCGGGCTTCAGCTTCCGCTGGAGGCGCAGCGCGGTGTACATCCCGACGTAGCCGCCGCCGACGACGAGAATCCGCGTGCGGGGCGTGGTGCCGGGGGTCGTGTCCCGGGGATTCGCAGCCTTCACCGTCCCATGACGCAACGGGCTCCGGCGTTTGTCCACAGGCCCGGCGAATTGTGTGACCGGAAGGCGTCGGCGGCCGGGCCGGGGGGAGATCCGGGGCATTTCGGAAGGTCCGCAGGTCAGCGGCGAGGAGGGTGCCGGAGGGCGGGGGCGGAATAGGGAGCGATCCGGTCCTTGCTCCGATCGGGGGGCGCTCCGTGCGAAGTACCCCCTTCTGAATTGACTCCGGCTCAACTATGTTCGTAGCCGGTCGGAGTGCCGGGGACTCGGCATGTCCGGTCGGACCAGACCAGGGCGGGGATGTCTCCGGGGGGAGACGACATGACCGGGGGAACTCTCATGCATATTCAGGATTCGCATTGGCAGACCGCCGTCGCGCCGGCTCCGGCCGCCGAGGGCAACGGGAACGGAGGGCCGGGGCCGGCCGCGTTGAGCCGCCCCGCGCCCCTGCGCGTCGACGCCCAGCGCAACCTCGAGCACGTCCTGCGCGCGGCGCGCGAGGTGTTCGGCGAGCTGGGGTACGGCGCCCCGATGGAGGACGTGGCCCGGCGCGCCCGGGTCGGCGTGGGCACGGTCTACCGCCGTTTCCCCAGCAAGGACGTGCTGGTGCGCCGGATAGCCGCGGAGGAGACCGCCCGGCTGACGGAGCAGGCCCGCACCGCGCTCGGGCAGGAGGAGGAGCCGTGGTCGGCCCTCTCCCGGTTCCTGCGGACCTCGGTGGCCTCCGGGGCGGGGCGTCTGCTGCCGCCCCAGGTGCTGCACGTGGGTGTGGACGGCGAGGAGGCGGCGGACGAGACGGCCGAGGCCGGGGCCGTGACGGAGGACGGCCGGGAGGAGCCCCGGGTGCCGCACCAGCGCGCGGGCGCGCCGGGCGGCCTGCGTGTGGTGGCTCCCCGGCCGGTGCCCGCCGAGGAGCAGGACGACGACACCGGAGTGGTGGAACTGCTGGACGTCGTGGGGCAGCTGGTCGCCCGGGCTCGGGCGGCGGGCGAGTTGCGCGGTGATGTGACGGTGGCCGATGTGCTGCTCGTGATAGCCACGGCCGCGCCGTCCCTGCCGGACCCGGCGCAGCAGGAGGCCGCGTCCTCCCGGCTGCTGGACATCCTGCTGGAGGGCCTGCGCCCGCGGGCGTGATCCGGTGCGGCGGCGGTCCGGGCACGTGGTTCGGGTGCTTCGGGCCTGGTTCCGGCGATCCGGGGCGCGCGGCTCCGGTGGGGCGCGGGCCTGGTTCCGGCAGGGCGGGCCGGTCGCGAACGGCGTCCGCGTTGCCGGGGGTTCGCCTTCCGCGGGTGGTTTCCCGGGGATTGGCCCGACATGTCCCGGACACACCTCCGGACGTTTCCACGGGCGTTTCCCCGGACGGGTGGTTGCGGTACTTGGGGGTACGGCGTAGGGCCGCCGTGTGGCACGCTTGCCCGGTAATCCGGGTCTGAAGTGCTTACGGGGGCTTCCGCGATGAGCGGTGACAGTCGGGACGAGTCACACGGCACGGCGGGCGGTCCGGACGCGGTACAGGCGCAGGCGCCGCAGGAGCAGGTGCCCAGCCAGGGCGGGCGTGGCGTTTCGGCCGCGCCCTCCGCCGACGAGGCGCCGGCCACACCACGGCCCGAAGCCCCCGGCGACGAGGGGTACGCGGTCCCGCAGCAGCGCGCCGGCGGCAGCGAGGGCTCCGTGCTGCCGCCGCCCCGGGAACTGCCCGCCTCCGACGGGGACTTGGTCCGGCGGATGCGGGAGGGCGACGACGGCGCCTACGAGGAGCTGTTCCTGCGCCACTCCGAGGCCGTCCGCAGATACGCGCGGACCTGCTGCCGCGACAAGGACACCGCCGACGACCTGACCGCCGAGGTGTTCGCGAGGACCCTCCAGGCGGTACGCGGCGGAGCGGGCCCCGCGCACGCGGTGCGGGCGTATCTGCTGACCACGGTCCGCCATGTCGCCGCGGCGTGGACGAAGACCGCGAAGCGGGAGCAACTGGTCGAGGACTTCGCGGTGTTCGCCGCGGAGGCCGTCCGCGGCGGGGACACCGCGGGGGGCGACACCCTCGACGTGGGCGCCGACGTCCGCGCGATGCACGACGCCGAGCAGTCCCTCGCCATGCAGGCGTTCCGTTCGCTGCCGGAGCGCTGGCAGGCCGTCCTGTGGCACACGACCGTGGAGGAGGAGTCCCCGAGTGACGTCGCCCCGCTCTTCGGGCTGACGGCGAACGCGACGGCGGTCCTCGCGAGCAGGGCGCGGGAGGGCCTCAAGCAGGCGTATCTCCAGGCGCATGTGAGCACCTCGCTCACGGCGGGCGGGGACTGCGCCCGGTACGCGGACCGGCTCGGCGCGTACGCGCGCGGCGGGCTGCGCATGCGGGCGGAGCGCGGGCTGCGCAAGCACCTGGACGAGTGCACCCGCTGCCGGCTCGCCGCGGGTGAACTGGCCCATGTGAACGCGGGCATTCCGGCGCTGCTGCCGATCGCGGTCATCGGCTGGTTCGCCGCCGGGTACTCGCTCAAGGCGGCCGGTGTCGTGGCGGGAGGCGCCGCCGGAGCGGCCGGTGCCGGGGCGGCTGCCGCCGCCACCGGCGGCAGCGCGGGCGGTGCGGCCGGGGGCGCCGCCTCGGAGGGCCTCGGCGCGCCGGCCAAGGCCGGTATCGCGGCGACCGTCGCCGTGGCGGCGGCCGCCGGGCTGGTGTGGGCGCTCGCGGGCGACCCGGCGCCGGAGCCCCGGCCGGAGGCGAAGCCGCCGGCGGCGATGCCCGTCGCGCCCGACGCTCCGCCCGAGCCCGACCCGGAGCCCGAGGCACCGGAGCCGCCCGCGCCCGCACCGGCGGAGCGGCCGAGCCCGAGCCCCGAGCCCCGTCCGACCCCCACACCCACCCCGACGCCCAGCGCCGAACCGGCACCGACGCCCACGCCGACCCCGTCCCCCGCCCCGCCGAAGCCCACGCCCACCCCGACGCCCCGGCCGCCGTCCCCCTCGCCGTCCCCGCCGCCCGCACCGGCGCCGCAGGTCTACCAGGTCAGCCGGCTGGAGTACGGGCTGCTCGGCGACCACACCGGCCCGGAGGTCCGCCTCGGCGAGAGCAGCTGGCTGTGGCAGCGCTCCGGTCTGTCGATCGGCGGGGAGCGGTACGGCCACGGCGCGACGGTGAACGGCCGGTCCTCGGTCGTCATCGACCTCAACCGGCAGTGCTCCTCCTACGAGGCGCTCGTCGGGGTGGACGACCTGACCCTCGGCAACCGCGCGGTGCGGTTCTCCGTCTACGCGGACGGCGTCCGCCTCTGGCGCTCGGCGCCCCTGTCCCGGGGCGACGCCGCGGTCCCGGTGCGCGTTCCCCTGGAGGGGCGTTCCACCCTCCGCCTCGTCGTCGAGCCCGAGGGCCTGGGCGGCCTCGGGGTGCTGGCGGACTGGGCGCGCTCGCAGATCAGCTGCCGTTGAGGGTCCGGGCCGGCCACCCCTGAGGACCCGGGTGCCGTAAGGCGCGGGCCCCGGCAAGCCCAAGGCCCGCGCGCCCAACGCGCCCCCGGACCCGGACCCGGCGAACCCACCGGACCCGGCAAGCCCACCGCGCCCGCGCCACCGCCCGAGCCCCGCGCGCCCACCGCCCCCGGACCGCGCGCGCCCGCGCCCGGGCACCGTTCAGGAGCGCAGCGTCGGCCGTTTCGGGACGCCGCCCGCCACCGCGCGGCGGCGGGGCGCGGCCGTGCCCGTCCAGCAGGTGCCGCGGCGGGAGAGGAGCCTGCGGAGCCACAGTTCCGTGGAGACCAGGTCCGCCAGCCCGTCCAGTGCCACCGGTTCGCCCTCCGAGGCCGCCCGCAGCGCCCGGCGGACGACCCGGGCCTCGACCAGGCCCGCGTCCGCCAGCAGGGGCGCGTCGAAGAGGGCGATCAGATGGGGGAGGGCCACCCGCAGCCCGGTCCGGGCCGTCGTCACCGCCGTGTGCGAGGCGTGGGCGCTGGTCCCCCAGCCCGGCGGCAGGTCGTGGATGCCCGCCCCCGCCAGCACGGTGCGCAGCACCTCCGCCCGCGCCCCCGGTTGCACCCGCAGGGACTCCGGCAGGGCTCGGCTCGCGCGCACCACCTGGTTGTCCAGGAACGGGGCGTGCAGCCGCTGGCTGCGGACCTCGGCGGCCTGCTCCAGGATCCGGTGGTCCGCCGCGTACCGGGCGAGAGCCGCGCGGGCCCGGGCCTCACCGGGCCGCAGAACGGTGACCGGCCGGGTCGCCGCCTCCGCCAGGCGAACCGATACTTCAGCCAGTGCCTCACCCGTCAGCCAGCGCGCCGCGGGCCCCGGCCGGGCCCAGTTCAGGGCTGCCAGCGACGCCCCGACCGCGCCGTTGAGCCCCACGGTCCCGATGCGGTTGGCGGTCAGCACCCGCTCGGCCGCCGTCTCCAGACCGGCCCGGTAGGGCGTGCGGGCCAGCCGCCGCGCCGCCCGGTAGACGGTCAGCGGCACGAAGAGCGACCCCGGCGAGGAGCCGTCCGCCCGTGCCAGCGCGGTCACCGGCCGCAGCAGCGGCCGTCTGCGCCGGTCCAGCAGCAGATCGGCCAGGCGCGCCGGATGCGCGTCCAGCACCTGCCGGGCCCCGGCCCCCGTGAGGTGGTCGGCGCTACCCGCCGCGAGCCGGCTGCGGTGGCGTTCCGCCGTGACCAGCGAGGGCGCGGGCTCGTCGGTCAGCGGACCGGTGTCCAGGCCCGCGTACGGCAGGGCCTCCTCCCCGGCCGCGACCACGACATGGTGCAGACGGGGGTTGGCGGCGATGGCGCGGGCCCGTTCCAGTTCCGGTTCGCGGGTCTCGTGGCCGCCGGTGGCCAGGTCGTTGAAGGTGACGGCGACCAGCCGCTCGCCCGCGCCCGTGCCGTGGCCGAGGACCGTCCCGGGCACGCCCGGCAGACCGGCGGCGAGCAGGGCCAGGGTGCTGGAGGCGCTGCCGCCGGAGAGGTCGGCCCCGATCCCGGGCGCGGGCGCGCCCCGGGCGGCCCGCCGTTCCGCCGGCCCCATACCGGGGACCGGACCGGGGTCGGGCGGCATCGTCTCCGGCGCGTGGCGGGGCGCGGTGAGCCGGGCGCGCACCGCCTCCACCAGGGCGTCGCGCACCCCGTCCACCGCCTGCGCCGGGTCGGTCTGCGGCCCGGCGACGGCCAGCGAGGAGAGCTGTTCGTAACCGGTGATCTCCCGGGACCCCTCCCGCAGGATCAGGGCGTGCCCCGGCGGGATGCGCTTGACCCCGGCGTACGGGGTGGAGTCGCGCAGGGCCTCCGGTGTCTCGGGGCAGGCCAGCAGCGCCGCCAGGTGCCCGATGTCGAGCTGCGCCTCGATGAGGTCGGCGAGCGGCAGGGCGGCCGTGGCGTACGCGGTGCCGCCGGCCCAGGGGGTGTGGAACACCGGCCGGGCGCCCGCGAGATCGCCGACGACGGTGATGCGCCGGCCGATCTGGACGACGACCGTGTAGCTGCCCGGCCACGCCGTCAGATGCCTCAGCGCGCCCCCGCGCGCCGCGAACAGGCCCACCCGCAGCTCCTCGTCGCTGGCCGCGCAGCAGCCGAGGACGGCGAGCCGGGTGACGGCGGGCGGGTTCGCGCCACCGCCCGGGACGGGCCGGACGGCGGGTTCGGCGGAGACGATGCGCACCTCGTCGGGGCGCCAGTCGCCGACCGCCCACAGCGGATCGGGGTCGCCCCACAGGAGTTGGGCTCCGACGGGCTGGAGGGTGAGGCCCTCGTCGTCACCGGGGAGGTCCGGAACGGCGCCTGCCGTCCCGAAGTGCGCGGCGATACTGCTCCACCCCACCAGCCACCGCATCCCCGCCTCCACCGTGTTCCCGAAGCCGTTCGGGGACATGCTGCCACGAAGGAGGCGCGCGGGCTCGGGCCGCGGCGGTGCGCGCGGCAAGTGAACACATGCCGGACAGCGGCGACTTCACGCCGCCCGGGTGGCCGGAAGGAGCGCTCCGGGGTCGGGGCGGTGGCTCCCGGAAGCGATTCGCGACCGTCGATTATCAGCCATTCTCGGATGCCGGGATTGAGATCAACTGCCGTGCCGGGAGGCTCAGTTCACCTCCCGGCCCGGTCCGCCGTCCGCGGGGAAATGAGACGGCGGTATCCCCCAGCCCACTGGTTCCCGTACACAGTGGGCCGACCCACGCAGCACCCATGGAAGCGCTCCCGCCGGCCCGCGGCGAGAGCGCACGCACGGGCGCACGGCCACACGGCGGGAGCACGGACCCGGCCTTCCGCCCGGCGCGGCCGCACCACAATCCCGCCATACGGAACACCGCCTCTTAACGGTCAGGATGTGGCGAACTACGCTGTGTTCACTGCTGTTCTCCGCAGGCGCGCATATTCCGGGCGGTTCGGCCAGGTGCTTTTGCAGGCGGGCCCGTCCGGGGCCAGGGGGTGTGCGAACCGGGAGGACACCGCACGAATGCCGTGCGCCCCGTGCGCCGCGGCTGCCGTCTGTGTGTCGAGGGGTGGCGCATGTCCAGGGAGCAACGCGGGCCGAACGACAAGCTCGGCGCCGTCCTCGCCCTCGCGGGTATCAGCAACGCCGGTCTCGCCCGGCGGGTCAACGACCTCGGCGCGCAGCGGGGTCTGACCCTCCGCTACGACAAGACCTCGGTGGCCCGGTGGGTGTCGAAGGGCATGGTGCCGCAGGGCGCCGCCCCGCATCTGATCGCCGCCGCGATCGGGTCGAAGCTGGGCCGCCCGGTGCCGCTGCACGAGATCGGCCTCGCGGACGCCGACCCGGCGCCCGAGGTGGGCCTCGCCTTCCCGCGGGACGTCGGCGAGGCGGTGAAATCGGCCACCGAGCTGTACCGGCTGGATCTGGCCGGACGGCGGGCCGGCGGCGGGGGCATCTGGCAGTCGCTGGCCGGTTCCTTCGCGGTCAGCGCGTACGCCACACCCGCCTCCCGGTGGCTGATAACCCCCGCGGACCCGTCGGTCGAGCGCCTGGTCGCCGCCGGGCCCGGTGGCGGCGGCGAGGGCCGGGCCGCCGGAGCCGCGCCCGAGGCCCCGGCGGACGGCCCCGACGCGGCCGTGCGCGTGGGCCACAGCGATGTCGCCAAACTGCGCGAGGCCGCCGAGGACGCCCGGCGCTGGGACTCCAAGTACGGCGGCGGCGACTGGCGTTCCTCCATGGTCCCGGAGTGCCTGCGGATGGACGCGGCTCCGCTGCTGCTCGGCTCCTACTCGGACGAGGTGGGCCGGGCCCTGTTCGGCGCGACGGCCGAACTGACCCGGCTGGCGGGCTGGATGGCCTTCGACACCGGCCAGCAGGAGGCCGCGCAGCGCTACTACATCCAGGCCCTGCGCCTGGCCCGCGCCGCCGCCGACGTGCCTCTGGGCGGCTATGTCCTCGCCTCCATGTCCCTCCAGGCCACCTACCGGGGCTTCGCCGACGAGGGCGTCGACCTCGCCCAGGCCGCCCTGGAACGCAACCGCGGCCTGGCCACCGCGCGCACCATGAGCTTCTTCCGGCTGGTGGAGGCCCGCGCCCACGCCAAGGCGAACGACGCCGCGGCGGCCGGCCAGGCCCTGAAGGCCGCCGAGGGCTGGCTGGAACGCGCCCGCGAGGGCGACGCCGACCCGTCCTGGCTGGGCTTCTACTCCTACGACCGCTTCGCCGCCGACGCGGCCGAGTGCTACCGCGACCTGAAGGCACCCCGGCAGGTGCGCCGCTTCACCGAGCAGGCGCTCTCCCGGCCGACCGAGGAGTTCGTCCGCTCGCACGGGCTGCGGCTGGTGGTCAGCGCCGTCGCCGAGCTGGAGTCCGGCAACCTGGACGCGGCCTGCGCGGCCGGGGTGCGGGCTGTCGAGGTCGCCGGGCGCATCTCCTCGGCCCGCACCACCGAGTACGTCCGGGACCTGCTGCACCGGCTGGAGCCGTACGGGGACGAGCCCCAGGTCATGGAGTTGCGGGAGCGGGCGCGCCCGCTGCTGGCCGCCCCGGCCTGAGCCCCGTGGGCCCGCTGCCGGCCGCCCCCGTGTGAGCCCCGCGCGCCCCCGGCGCACCACCCCGCGCGGACGTGATGCCCGGCACCCTCCCGGCCGGGTTTGAAGGCGCTGTCGGCGGGCCAGTGCACTATCGGAGTGAGAGGGGCGGAGGGACGAGAGGTGACGAGGACGTGGTGACGGCGGCGCACGGACCGGCCGCGGCGCGCGGCCGGGCATACGACTGCGACGTCCTGGTGGTCGGCGGCGGGATCGTCGGCCTCTCCACGGCGTACGCCCTGACCCGCTCGGCGCCCGGGACCGCGGTCACCGTCCTGGAGAAGGAGCCCGGCCCCGCCCGCCACCAGACCGGCCGGAACAGCGGGGTGATCCACAGCGGGATCTACTACCGCCCCGGCTCCCTCAAGGCCCGCTTCGCGGTGCGCGGGGCCGCCGAGACGGTCAAGTTCTGCGCCGAGTACGGCATCGACCACAAGGTCACCGGCAAGCTCGTCGTCGCCACCGAGCGGGACGAACTCCCCCGCCTGCACGCCCTCGTCCAGCGCGGCCGGGAGAACGGCATCCCCGTCCGGGAGCTGGGCCCGGCCCAGATCACCACGTACGAGCCCGAGGTCCGGGGCCTCGCCGCGATCCATGTCGGCACCACCGGGGTGTGCGACTTCGGCGCGGTCGCCGCCCGGCTCGCCCTGGCCTCGGGCGCGGACGTGCGCTACGGCGCGGAGGTCGCCGCCGTGGACCGCAGGCACTGGGGCGTCGCCGTCCGGACGACCGGGGGGAGTGTGGTGCGCGCCCGGGCCCTGGTGAACTGCGCGGGCCTCCAGTGCGACCGGGTGGCCCGTCTCGCGGGCGACGACCCCGGGATGCGGATCGTCCCCTTCCGGGGCGAGTACTACGAGCTGGCCCGGCCCGGACTCGTCCGCGGCCTGGTCTACCCGGTGCCCGACCCGGCCTTCCCCTTCCTCGGGGTGCATCTGACCCGGGGCATCGACGGCGGGGTGCACGTCGGGCCGAACGCGGTCCCGGCCCTCGCCCGCGAGGGCTACCGCCGCACCTCCGTGCGCCCCCGGGACGTGGCGGACATGCTGAGCTGGCCCGGTACCTGGCAGGTCGCGCGCCGCCACTGGCGCTACGGCGCGGGCGAACTACACCGCTCCCTGTCGAAGCGCGCCTTCACCGAGGCGGTGCGCCGGCTGCTGCCCTCGGTCACCGCGGACGACCTGCGCCCCGCGCCACCGGGCGTCCGCGCCCAGGCCGTGCTGCGGGACGGGACCCTGGCCGACGACTTCCTCATCCGCGAGGCCCCGCGCACGGTCCACATCCTGAACGCGCCCTCACCGGCGGCGACGGCGGCCCTGCCCATCGGGCGCGAGGTGGCACGGCGGGTCCTGGCGTCCCTGGCGGCCGCCACCGCCTGACGCGGCGCGCACGCCGCGCCCGCGCGGGACCGGACCCGCACCGCAGGCCCCGGCCGCACCCCGGCCGGAGGATCCCGCCCGCACGGGCCGGGACCGCGACCCCGGCCAGGACCGGACGGGACCGGACCGCTCCGCCGCCCCGTCCGGCGCGCGCCGCCCGGCTCGTAGAATCGACGCACTGTGTCTGAGTCCCGAAACACCACCCCCGACGCCCCCCGGCTGCCGCGCGACCGCGAGCCCCGCTTCCCCGGCGGGCCCGCCGCCGACCCGGCCGGGTCCCACCACGAGCGGCGCATCCGCAGCTTCCAGCCGCGCCGCAGCCGGGTCACCACCGGCCAGGGCGACGCCCTGCGGCGGCTGTGGCCCCAGTGGGGGTTCGACATCGACGGGCACCGGGTCCTCGACCTGGAGGAGCTGTTCGGCGGGCTGCCGGTCGTGCTGGAGATCGGCTTCGGCATGGGCGAGGCCACCGCGCAGATGGCCGCCGACGACCCCGGCACCGGCATCCTCGCCGTCGACGTGCACACCCCCGGGCAGGGCAACCTCCTCGGCCTCGCCGAGCGCGCCGGCCTGACCAACGTCCGGGTGGCCAACGGCGACGCGATCATCCTGCTGCGCGAGATGCTGCCCCCGCGCTCCCTCGACGGGATGCGCGTCTTCTTCCCGGACCCCTGGCCCAAGAAGCGCCACCACAAGCGGCGGCTGATCCAGCCCGAGTTCCTCACCCTGGCCGCGGGCACCCTCAAGCCCGGCGCCGTGCTGCACTGCGCGACCGACTGGGAGGAGTACGCCGAGCAGATGCTGGAGGTCCTCTCGGCGCACCCGGACTTCGAGAACACCGTGCCCGAGGGCGGCTACGCCCCGCGCCCCGCCTTCCGCCCCCTGACCCGCTTCGAGGGCCAGGGCCTGGACAAGGGTCACACCGTCCACGACCTGCTGTTCCGCCGCCGGCCCCACCAGGGCTGACCCCGCCCCGCCGGGTGCGGCCCGCCCGCGCACCGTCGCGGGCTGTCCGAGCCGGTCGTTAGGGTCGACAGGTGTCCCACGCCTCCCCGCAGCCGTCCCCGGCGCACCGCCAGAGCTCCGCGCCACAGCCGCACGCCCCGCGTCCGGCGGTGCCCGCGTACGACGAGCGGCAGGTCGAGGCGGAGCTGACCGCGGTCGCGGGTGGCGCGCGCGGTGCCCGCCACCGGGCGCGGGCCGCGCGGCTGTGGCGGAGCCGGGCACTCCGGCTCTGCGGGGTGTTCACCCTGCTCGCCCTCTGCGGGCTGGTGATCCTGGTGCTGGTGCGGGAACAGACGGGCACCCGCGGCTTCCTGGTCGGCCTGGGTCTGGCGACCCTGCCGGTGCCCCTGCTGCTGGCGGCCTTCCGCTGGCTGGACCGGGTGGAGCCGATGCCCTGGCGGAACCTGGTGTTCTCCTTCGGCTGGGGCGCCTGCGCCGCCGCCCTCGTCTCCCTCCTCGCGAACACCTTCGCGACCCGCTGGATAGCCACCGCGACCGCGGACCCCGCCTCGGCGGACACCTGGGGCGCCACCGTGGTCGCGCCGATCGTGGAGGAGAGCGCGAAGGCGGTCGCCATCCTGCTGCTCTTCTGCTTCCGCGGACGGGAGTTCACCGGAGCGGTGGACGGCATCGTGGTCGCCGGCTTCACCGCGACCGGCTTCGCGTTCACCGAGAACATCCTCTATCTCGGCAACGCCTTCGGTGAGGACCAGGCGTTCGGCACCTCGGGCCTGGGCTCGGTGACCGCGGCGACCTTCTTCGTGCGGGTGGTCATGTCGCCGTTCGCGCATCCGCTCTTCACCGTCCTGTGCGGCCTCGGCTTCGGCCTGGCCGCCGCGACCGCCCGCCGCCGGCGCCTCCGCCGGATCGCGCTGCCGCTGCTGGGCCTCCTCCTCGCGATGGGCATGCACGCCCTGTGGAACGGCTCCACCTCCCTCTTCGGACCGTGGGGCTTCTACGCGGTGTACGGGGCGTTCATGGTGCCCGCCTTCGGGCTGCTGACCTGGCTGACCATCTGGACCAGGCAGCGGGAGCTGCACACGATATCCACGCACCTCCCGGCCTACGCGGCGGCCGGCTGGCTCACCCCGGCGGAGCCGCCGGCGCTCTCCTCGATGCGTGCGCGGACGATGGCCCGGGACATGGCCCGGCGGGCGTACGGCCCGGCGGCCGGGCACGCGGTCTCCGAGTACGAGCGGTTCGCCACCTCCCTCGCCTTCCTGCGCCACCGGGCCCACCGCGGCGCGGCGGGCCCGGACTTCGTCGAGCGCGAGCGGGAGCTGCTGCACCGCCTGTGGCTGCGGCGCGAGGTGGCGGCCCCGGCCCTCGCGTACGCGGCCCGGGCGACGGGCCGGACGGCGTACGTGCCGCCGCACCGGGACTACGACGGCTACAACCCGTACCGCACCTGACGGCCGCCGGGCGCCCCGACCGTCCGGGCACGCCCGCCGGACAGGCCCCGGGGCGGGCCCGGTCGCGTCCGGAGGTATTCCGGGCTCGGCTTGGACGCGCCGAGGGTGCGAAGAGAGGTCATGAGCCCACAAAGCCCCACCCGGAGCCGCCTATTGCACGGCGCTCCCGGGCGGGGCGTTGGACGTGGTGTCAGACGCTCAGGCCCTTGCCCTGCAGCCAGGCGAGGGGGTCGATCCCGGCGCCGCCGGGGGTGTGGACCTCCAGGTGCAGGTGCGGCCCGGTGACGTTGCCGGTCGCGCCGACGCGCCCGATGGTCTCGCCGGTGGTGACCTTCTGGCCCGCGCTCGCGGTCATCGAGGACAGGTGCGCGTACAGCACCTCGGTGCCGTCCTCCAGCTCCAGCAGGATGCGGTAGCCGTAGGAGCCGGACCAGCCGGCCGCCTTCACGGTACCGCCGTGCACGGCCTTCACCGGGGTGCCGGTGGGGGCGGCGAAGTCCAGGCCGGTGTGCTGCCCGGAGGACCACATGGCGCCGGACTGCCCGTAGGTGGAGGTGAGGGTGTACGAGGAGGTGGGGAGGGACCAGCTCGCGGCCAGCTTGGCGAGGCGCTCCGCCTCGGCCTTCGCCCGCGCGGCCTCCTCGGCCTTGCGCTTCTCCTCCGCGGCCTTCTTCTCGGCCTCGCTCTGCTGCTTCTTCGCCTCGGCGGCGGCCTGTTCGGCGGCCGCCTTCTCCGCGGCGGCCTTCGCCTCGGCGTCCGCCTCGGCACGCTGCTGCTCGGCCTGCTGGAGGATGCGGGCGCGCAGGGCCTCGCCCGCGTTGGCGCCCTGCTCGGCCCCGGCGACGGTGCCCGTGCCCGTGTCGGCGACCTGGGTCATCGCGGTGAGGGGCGCGTGGGCGGTGGCGGTGTCCGTCCCCGCGTCCTCGGAGATCAGCGAGCCGACGCCCGGCAGGGAATCCGCGTCGGGGAGGTTGTCCGTGACGACATCGGGAAGGGATATGGAGACGGCGGGCTTGTCCTGCGCGGTGGCCATGCCGCCCGCGCCGACGGCGGCGATGACACCGACGCCGAGGACGGTGGAGCTGCGCGCGAGACCGCCGCGCTGCTTGGCCACGCGGTGCCGGCCGCGAACCGGGCGGATGGACTCCTCGGTGGGGTTCCACTCCCCCGGCGAGCGCTCCGGGGCGTCGCCGCCGAATCGGGAGGAGACCGACGGAGCCTCGGGAGCAGGCATGTTGGACGCCACGAAGGCGTACTCCTTTCCTTCCTTCTCGCCTACCGGGTTAGCTGACGGGTTCGGAGCAGGAAGGTCTCCTACGGGCGCCTCGACCGCACAACTGCGCGGCAGAGATGCCCGATTCACCCCAATGAGTGGTTCCCCGGTTCCCTTGCGGAATTCGGCGCGTGCGCGCGGCGCCGCCACTGGCGGCGGCTGGGACGACCGCGCTGCGTTATCGAACGTTAATAGACGGCCGGGTCGGAATCCAAGCCGTTCCCACTGATCGTTAACGACTGTGGCCAGGACTTTCCGGGACAGAAGCAGCCGGAATCGGGCGAGTTGATCACGCTTCGGTCTCGGAAGATTTCTGACGCCACGTCATATGCCGTACGTGGTGGCACGGGACGGCTACGGACGGTACCGGCGCCGTACCCGTACGCCACGCCGGCCGCCGGTCGCCGCGATGGCGCCCTGCTCGCGGGGCGGGGCCACCACCGGCACCGTGCGGCGGCGCTCCGGCTGCCCGGCGGCCGGCCGGTTCACCGCGAGCAGCGCCATGTCGTCGCTCGACCCACCGCCCGTGTAGCGGCGCACATCGTCGACGAGGGCGTCCAGCAGATCGTCCGGCTCCGGGAAGATCGCGCCCCGCAGCCGCTCGACCGGGTCGTAGAAGACCCCGGAGCCGTCCCGCGCCTCGGAGAGACCGTCCGTGTAGAAGAGCAGCGTGGAGCCGGCGGGCAGCGGATAGGTCTCGGCCCGGTCGGGCCAGCCCGCCAGGTCCGCCATCCCCAGCGGCAGCGCCGGCTCCGCCGGCTGGAGCAGCTCCACCCGGCCGTCGGCGTGCAGGACCAGGGGGTCCGGGTGGCCCCGGTTCACCAGCCGGACCGTGCTCGCCCCGACGACCTCCCCCTCCCGTACCGCCGGGATCTCCGCCAGCACGGCCGTGGTGAAGCCCTCGAAGGACTCCAGCCCCGCCCGTCGCGCGCTCTCCCGCTGGAGCGCCCGCTCCAGCCGCTGCGCCACCTCCTCCAGACTCCCCTCCTGGTCGGCCGATTCCCGGAACGACCCGATCAGCACGGCGACGGCCTCCACCGCCTCCATCCCCTTGCCGCGCACGTCCCCGACGAAGAGCCGGACCCCGTGCTTGGTCTCCTGCACGGCGAAGAGGTCGCCGCCGATGAAGGCGTCCGCCTGGGCCGCCTCGTAGCGGGCGGCGATGTGCAGTCCGGCGATCCGGTCCTCGGGGGTGGGCAGCACGGCCCGCTGGGCGGCCTCGGCGATCACCCGCGCCGAGGCCAGCCGCTCACTGCCTCTGCGCATCACCCGGTTGATGAGCAGGGCCACGGCGGACACCGTGAAGACCGTGCTGATCTCGGTGAACGAACTGATCTCGGTGACGTTGTCGTCGTAGAAGTGGAGCGCGCTGGTGGCCACCAGTGCGGCGATGCCGGTGAGCAGCGTCACCACGAAGGAGGCGAGGGAGGCGGCGATCAGCGGGGCGGCCGCGTAGAGGGGGACGGCGGTGAAGCGCGGCGGGGCGAGCGAGTCGTAGAGCACACCGCCGACGAGCATCACGGCGGGCAGGATGCGCAGGTACCACGGAGTCCGGAAGCCGCCGACCTGCTCTCGCCCCACTGCTGCACTCCTGCCGCTTCACCCACGGCCACGGACCGGTGCCGTGCCCTTCCATGCTGCGTGCCCTCGGGCGCCGTGGCGACTTGCCACCGCCCTCCCGCACAAAACACCAGGCCAGCGGCGCGGGGCCGCTCCCGGGCGGGGCGCGCGCAGGGTCCGGGACCGGTCCTGGACGGGCTCCGGGCAGGCTCCGGGCAGGCTCCGGGCGGGCGAACGACAGAGGCCCGGCAATCGATCATCGTCGATTCCGGGCCTCTGCCATGAGTAGCGGGGACAGGATTTGAACCTGCGACCTCTGGGTTATGAGCCCAGCGAGCTACCGAGCTGCTCCACCCCGCGTCGGTGAACACAACCTTACGCCATCCCGCGCGCCTTCCCGACCAGTTTTCCGCCGGGCCCTCCCCGGGGCACCCCGGAGCCGGTGTCAGCCCTCGCCGGCCGCCCCCTCCAGCCGCTTCTCGAACCAGTGGTCGGCATAGGGCTCGTCGTTGAACGCGGGCACCTCCCGGAAGCCGTACGCGCGGTACAGCCCGATCGCCGCCTCCAGCGCCTTGTTGGTGTCCAGCCGCGCGGCCGGATAGTGCTTACCTCGCTCGGAGTCAGGCTCCTACCCCTGGGAACCCGCGCCTGGCTGCCGTTCGCCACGCTCTTCTTACCGGAGTGGCTGATGAGCCGTCCGCGATAGTGCTCTCGTACAGCGTGTGCGCGCCTCTGTTCCTCCGGCCCGGCCGCGCCGTGGGTCGGCGTGGCGATTGGACATCTGCGACGGCATTCCACATGGGGCTCGCCGGGAAATAGGCTTGCCGGGAATCAACATGAAGCTTCTGACGACATAGCAAAGTCCCCGGCGATACGCAGGAGGATAGGAGATTGAAAGAAGAGGAGGGCGGGCTGCCTGCTGGGCCATCAGGAGTGACGCCGAGCAGCCCTAGTCCATCGGAGGCGGAGGGAAGGAAGTGCATCCCCCTACCCTAGGTAGCTGCTTCTTGTAGCAGAACCTCCCACCTGGACTGAAAGATGTGCCAAGCTTCGGCTTTACTCCCGCCGGCGGCTTGACTCCAATGAAGAAGAGTCCATTCCAGCCGATTTCATAGAAGTTATTGCTCTCACATCCCCGGTATCGAGCCACGACGCCCCAATTCATGGATTCCACCCAGGCGAATTCGTAGCACCACCCATCTACGGTCCGCTGGCACGTCCGGAGCCACTGCCATGGCCAAAAACCGGGACAACAGTAGGATTCTGTCCATCTTGACGAAAATGGCACAGTTCCTCCCTGTCGGGCCGCCTTTGATCCCCCAAGTCACATTCAAAGCCAATTTAACTTGGCTTGCCGTTTCTTGCATGTTGGGAAAGGTCGCCACATCGGCGGCGGTGACCTCAGCTGCCCCTCGATGAAGGAGAGGGCGACCTCCCCGCCGCAGCAGTGAGCTCAGTGTGCTCGCGCGAAGTGGCGTCCGGCAGGTACTTGGGTAAGTCGATCTCGTCGACGTCCAGCGCGAGGGCGCCGGCCACGGCGGTGCCGTCGCGCGCAGCGGTGCACCCCCTTCAGACAGTGCCGGCCGGGGGTCCAGCCGCGCTCCTGGAGCATCGCGTGCGGGACCCTGCCCGGGAAACGGCGAGCGCCCCGACCGGAGAAACCCGGTCGGGGCGCTCGCGCCTGCGCATGGTGGTAGGCCGTGTGGGACTCGAACCCACAACCAACGGATTAAAAGTCCGCTGCTCTGCCAATTGAGCTAACGGCCCCCGGCACAACACCCCCGAGCATAGCGGGAGTGATCCCCGGATCCGATCGGGTATCAGCGCGTGCCCGGCGAACGTCTCCGTCAGGGGCTCCAGGGCCACGCTGCCGCCGAGTTCGAGCGGCGCGCCCGTGGCGCCCGCCGGGGTGGCGGTCAGCTTCCAGGTGTACGCGCCGACCTTCGGGACGGAGACGACACAGTACGCCGCCGAGCCGCCCTGGCCCGTGGACCGGCCGACGATCAGGCGCTCGCCGACGACGCCGAGCAGGGTGTCGCCCTCGTGGTGGGGGAGGTCGGTCGTGGCGGAGAGGGGCAGCGGGCCGGACGAGCCGGGCGCGCCCTTCGCGTAGAAGCGGACCTTGCCGTCCGTAGTCCACTCCACGACCTCGGCCGGGCTGTGGACGAAGCCGGCGCTCTCCACGGTCACATCGGTGGGGACCGGGACGCGCCGGGGCCGAGTCGAGGTCGATCCAGACCGGGCGGGAGACTCCGTCGAGTGTGTACCGGGTGAGCGCGCCGTGCGCGTCACCGGCGGCCGCCCTGGCGGGCCGGGTGGAGCCCTCGGGCCAGCCGGTCACCTGGGTCTGCTGCACCGAGCCGTTCACCAGCCGGAGCACATGCCACTCGTTGGGCGTAGCCGCCCGGACCGGCGGAGAGTGGGACGACCTCGCGCGGCTCTGCCGAGCGGGTCGCCGGGAAGACGACGCCCGCGGCCCCGTCGGCGGCTGCCGCGACGGGGACGAGCGGGCCGAGCCCGGCGAGAAGCGCCGCCGAGGCGACGGTTGCGATGGAATGGCGTAGCAGAGCGCTGCGAGGCACTCGGTTTCCTCCCCTGGTGAAGACGCGCAGGGGATCAACGGTCTCTGTACCGACAGAGGTTCTGTAGATACAGAGGTTCTGTACGACAGATGTTTCGAGAACGGCCCCCCGGCCGTGCCCCTGCGCGCAAGTGGAGAGACTGTCACAGCAGTCACACAGGCATCGGCACCGAGTTTCACCTGCGGAACGGGACAGGGCCCGTACCGCACCGAAGTGCTGTACGGGCCCTGTCTCACACGAGGGTCACACGGTGTCAGCCGTTACGCTTCCAGCGCGGCTTGTCGTCCCGGCGGCCGCCGCCGAAGGAGCCGGCGCCGGTGCCGCGGTGGTCGTCGCGGCGGCCGTAGGGGCGGTCGCCGCCGGCGCGGTGGCCGCCCGCGGGGCGGTCGTCGCGACGGTCGCGGTTGAACGGGCGGTCGCTGCCGCGGTGGCCGGACGGACGGTCGTCACGGCGCTCGAAGGAGCGGCCGCCCCGGTCGAAGGAACGGTCACGGTCGAAGGAGCGGCCGCCCCGGTCGTCCCGGCGCTCGAAGGAACGCCCGCCGCGGTCACCGCGGTCGTCGCGGCGGAAGCCGCCACGGTCGTTGTCGCGACGCTCGAAGGAACGGCCACCACGGTCGTCCCGGCGGTCGTCACGACGGAAACCGCCACGGTCGTCACGGTCGTTGTCCCGGCGGAAGCCGCCACGGTCGTTGTCACGGCGCTCGAAGGAACGGCCACCACGGTCGTCCCGGCGGTCGTCACGACGGAAGCCACCGCGGTCACCGCGGTCACCGCGGTCGTCCCGGCGGAAGCCGCCGCGGTCGTCACGGCGGTCGCGCCGCTCGAAGTTGCCCCGGTCGTCCCGGCGCTCCTCGCGGGCGGGCTCGGCGGCCTGCTCCGGCACGGTCGCCTGGACCTCGGCCTCGGCGGCCTCGGTCACGGAGGCGACGGCCGCCTCCGGGTCGTCGCCGCGCTCGCGGGCGGCACGCGCCACCAGGCGGTCGGCCTCCTCGCGGAGTTCGCCGGCGCGGCGCTGAACCTGCTCCAGACGGCGGGTCAGCTCGACGACCTCGCGCTCGGCCTGCTTGGCCGCGTTGTTCGCGGAGTCGGCCTGGACCTCGGTCAGCGAACGGGCGCCGGTGATCTCGGCGACCTCGGGGTCGAACGCGCCCGCGCCGCCGACGATGTGACGCGAGGCCTCGACCCCGGCGTCCTCCATCAGGCGGAAGATCTGGCGGCGCTGGTGCGGCAGCGACAGGGAGACCACGGTGCCCGACTTGCCGGCGCGCGCGGTGCGGCCGGAGCGGTGCAGGTAGTCCTTGTGGTCGCCGGCCGGGTCCACGTTGAGGACCAGGTCGATGCCGTCGACGTGGATGCCGCGGGCGGCGACGTCGGTCGCGACGAGCGCGTTGACGTAGCCGTCCTTGAAGTCGGCCAGGGTGCGGGTGCGGGCGCCCTGGGTCATGCCGCCGTGCAGCGCGTCGGCCTTCACACCGGCCTCGCGCAGCTGCTCGGCGATGCGGTCGGCACCGAGCTGGGTGCGGACGAAGATGATGGTGCGGCCCTTGCGGGCGGCGATGGCGGCCGTGACGGGCGCCTTGTCCTTCGGCTTCACGACGAGGACGTGGTGCGTCATGGTCGTGACGTTGCCCTGGGCGCTGTCGACCTCGTGGCTGACCGGGTCGGTGAGGTAGCGCTTGACCAGGGTGGAGATCTCGTTCTCCATCGTGGCCGAGAACAGCATGCGCTGGCCGCCGGCCGGGACCTGGTCGAGCAGCTCGGTGACCTCGGGCAGGAAGCCCAGGTCGGACATCTGGTCGGCCTCGTCGAGGACGGCGACCCGGACGTCCTCCAGGGAGCAGGCGCCGCGGTTGATGATGTCGCGCAGCCGGCCCGGGGTGGCGACGAGGATGTCGACGCCGCGCTCCAGGGCGTAGATCTGGTTGCCCATCGAGGTGCCGCCGCAGACGACCTTCATCTTCAGGCCGAGGACGTCGCCGTAGGGCTGGAGGGCGTCCGCGACCTGCATCGCCAGCTCACGGGTCGGGGTGAGGATGACGGCGCGGGGCTTCTTGCGCTCGGTGTGCCCGCCGGCCAGGGCGGCCAGGGTGGGCAGACCGAAGGAAAGGGTCTTGCCGGAGCCGGTGCGGCCGCGGCCGAGGATGTCCTTGCCGGCCAGGGCGTCCGGGATGGTCGCGGCCTGGATCGGGAAGGGGACGGTCACGCCGTTCTGGGCGAGCTTGCGCACGACGCCCTCGGGGAGGCCGAGGTCCGCGAAGGTGACCTGCGGCTCCTGGGGCTCCTGCGGCTCGTCGGCGGGAGCGGCGGCCACGGCCTCGACGAGCGCCTCCTCGGCGGCGGCGTTCTCGGGCATGACGGCGTGATCAGTACTGAAAGTGGACATGCGAAATGCGAAACCTTCCGGAGTCTCGGCACGCGCCCAAACTCCGTGAATTCGCATATCGACCGCCTCAATGCGGTCAGCCACGGTTAGGGAGAGAACGCGCCACACGGCGCTCTTCTGTTTCGGCGCCGGGCAATGGGATCAAACGATCTACCACCATACGCACCCCCACCCCGTCAAGGCAAACCACGACCGGGTGACCCCGCTCACGCCGGTCCGGCCTGCGGCGATGCCACCGGTTCGGTGCCGTGGACGCGCTCCGGCTCCAGGTCGCGCATGGCCCGCAGCGCCCCGCCGTGCACCTCCGGGGCCGAGGAGGCGGACGGCTGCGGGGTGGGGTCGACCGGCGGGGTGGGCGTGGGCTCGGGAGGCTCCGGAGCCGGGTCGACGGGCGGAGTGGGCGGCGCGGGCTCGCCCGGGCCCTCGGGCGGCGGCGTCGGACGCGGCTCGGGCTTGCCCCCGCCGCCTCCGGGCCCGGGCGCGGGACCGGACGTCGGGCCGGCGGAGGGGTTCGGTGTGGCCCGCGTCCCGCCGCTGTCCTCGGTCGGCTTGCCGTCCTCGGCCTTCTTGTCGTCGCCGTCCTCGTCCCGGTCCGCCGTGCCGCCGGTCCGGCCGGTCCCGTCGTGGTGCGAGCCCTGGGGGCCGCCGGGGACGCCCCCGCCGCCCGTGTCCTGCCCCTCGGCGGCGCCGGTGCGCTCGGCCGAGGTGCTGGGCTTCGGCTTGCGGACGTCGTCGTCGCCCACGCTCATGCAGCCGGCCGAGGCCAGGGCCGCCAGTGCGGCGGCGAACAGGGCGGCCGTCCGGCCGGGGGCGGGCAACTGGCGCACGGGGGCACCTCCGTGACGGAGAGGGGGACGCGGGTCCCCCTGCCCAACTACCGTTCCCCCGCCGGGGACACGCCCTGCGCACCGGCGGTCCGCCCGCCCGCCCGGCGAGGCCCCTCGGGAAGGCCCCGGGGAGGCTCCCGGGAAGACCCCGTCGCATCCGGCCCGCGCGCCGTCAGCCCGTCAGCCCGCGCGCCGCCGCCATCCCCAGGTACAGCGCCCCGAGTCCGGCCGCCACCGAGAGCGCCACATTCGCCGCGGCGGCCGGCGCACGCCCGCGCTCGGTGAGCCGCAGGGTCTCGTAGGAGAACGTGGAGTACGTGGTGAGCGCCCCGCACAGCCCCGTGCCGAGCAGCGCGTACGTCCCCGAGGAGACCGAGGCCCCGGCGACCAGCCCGAGGACCAGACTGCCCGCCGTGTTCACCGCGAAGGTGCCCCACGGGAAGCCGGATACGTGCCGTGCCTGCACCGCACGGTCCGTCAGATACCGCAGGGGCGCGCCCACCGCCGCGCCCGCCACCACCAGCAGCCAGGTCATCGCGCCGGCCTCCGGGCGAGGGCGGCCCGGGTGGCCGAGGCCGCCGTCCACACCGCGAGCAGGGCCCCGGCCGCCGTGCCCGCCGCGTACAGCACGGCCGGTCCGGGCCGGCCGTGCTCCAGCAGGTCGACGGTGTCGAAGGCGTATGTCGAGAAGGTGGTGAACCCGCCGAGGACGCCCACGCCCAGGAAGGGCCGCACCAGCGGATGCGCGGCCCGGCCGTCCTCCGCGACCAGCGGCATCAGCACCCCGATCAGCGCGCAGCCGAGGAGGTTGACCCCGAGGACGGCCCACGGGAAGCCGCCCGCCGGGGCCGGCCACAGCACCTCGGCGCCGTGCCGGGCCACCGCGCCGGCCGCCCCGCCGACGGCGACCGCGCCGAGGACGGCCCACCGGCCGCGCCCGGTGAACTCCGCCCGCTGCGCGGGGACGGAGAGGTCGACGTCCGGGTCCAGGGGCTCCCGGCTCACCCGTACCCCAGCTCGTGGAGCCGCTGGTCGTCGATGCCGAAGTGGTGGGCGATCTCGTGGACCACGGTGATCTCGGTCTCCGCGACCACGTCCTCGCGCGTCTCGCACATGCGCAGGGTCGGGCCCCGGTAGATGGTGATGCGGTCCGGCAGGACGCCCGCGTACCACTCGCCCCGGTCGGTGAGCGGGGTGCCCTCGTAGAGCCCGAGCAGTTCGGGGTCGTCCGGGGCCGGTTCGTCCTCGACGAACACGGCGACGTTGTCCATCAGCCGCGTCAGCTCGGGCGGGATCCGGTCCAGCGCCTCCGCGACCAGCTCCTCGAACTCCTCGCGCGTCATCTCCAGCACCGGGCCATTGTCCACCCGGCCATTGTCCCGTACGGGGTGGACGGTTGTCCCGTACGGGGTGGACCCGGCCGCGCCCGGCATGCCCGGCGCGGCGATGGGGCATACGGCACCAATGGCCCGCCAAGCCCATGATCGAAGCCGCCCTGCCCGCCGCCGCCTTCCGCCGTTCCGTCTCCCGTCGTTCCTCTCACGCTCCAAGCGCTCCAAGCGCCCGGAGCGCACCGGCCGCGCGCCGCGCCCGCCCCGGGGCAGCGGCCCGGACCTGGAACTCGCCGCCGCCCCGAACCCGTGGACGCGCGCGCTCGGGCTCACCGCGGTGGTACTGGTCGGCGCCTGGCTCGGGCTGCTGATCGTCGGCAACGTCCGTACGCCGGTCGGCCCCATGGACACGACGATGACCCTGCGCCCCTCGCTCAGCGGCGGCACGAAGATCAACGTTTCTCCGCTGGGCGCCCTGGAACTGGACTCGCACATCGCCCCGCTGCGCCTGGACGTCGACGTCGACCGCCTCGACCCGGCCCGCTCCCAGGCCCTGGTCCAGAACCCGGCACTCTTCTCCGGACTGGGGGACGAGGTCTCCGAGGACGTCCGCGCCGGCACCGCCGACCTGGCCCTGCGCTCCTGCGTCGCCGTGGTCTCCGGGGCGACCGCCCTCGGCCTCGCCGTCTACCGGCGGCCCCGGCGGGCCCTCGCCGCCGGCGGTCTCGCGCTCGCCCTGCTGGCGGCCTCCGCCGGTTCGGCGGCGGCGACCTGGAACCCCGGCTCGGTGCTGGAGCCCCGGTTCTCCGGACTGCTGACCTCCGCCCCGTCCGTGGTCGGCAACGCGCGCTCGATCGTCACCGAATTCGACGTCTACCAGAAGGAGTTGGCCCGTCTGGTCACCAATGTGACCAAGCTCTACGAGGCCACCTCCACCCTCCCGGCCTACCAGCCCGACCCGGACACCATGCGGGTGCTGCACGTCTCCGACATCCACCTCAACCCGGCGGCCTGGCACATCATCGCCTCGCTGGTGAAGCAGTACCGGATCGATGTGATCATCGACTCCGGCGACACCATGGACCACGGCTCCGCCGCCGAGAACGGCTTCCTGGACGCCGCCTCAACCCTCGGCGCGCCCTATGTGTGGGTGCGCGGCAACCATGACTCCCTGGTCACCCAGAAGTACCTCCAGGGCCTGAAGAACGTGCACGTCCTCGACGAGGGCCGGGCGGTGACCGTGGGCGGGCTGCGGATCGCGGGCACCGGGGACCCCCAGTTCACCCCGGACCGCTCGGTCGTCGCCCAGGGGGACCCGGCCGAGCGGATGGCGGGCATCCGGTTCGCCTCCGCCCTGCGCGACCAGGAGCGCGCGGGGACGCCGGTGGACATCGCCGTCGCCCACAACCCGGTCGCGGCGGCGGAGACCGACGGCACGGTGCCGCTGGTCCTGGCCGGGCACATCCACCAGCGGAAGACGGAGATCCTCAAGCACGGCACCCGGCTGAAGATCGAGGGGTCGACGGGCGGCGGTGGGCTGCGGGCGGTGCAGAACCAGCAGCCGGAGAAGGTCCGCGCCTCGGTGCTCTACCTGGACCGGGGCGAGCGGCGGCTCCAGGCGTGGGACGAGATCACCCTGGGCGGGCTGGGGCTGACCACCGCCGAGGTCAGGCGCCATCTGGTCGACCCGCCGGCACCCGATCCGAGCACCTCGCCGGGGGCGTCACCGAGCCCGTCGGCCTCCGGTTCCAGCCCGTCGCCGGGGGCGTCGGCGCCCGGGGCCGGCGCCTCGCCGGCCTCCCCGGCACCCTCCCCGTGAGGGGTCCCGGAAACCGTTTTGGCGATAGCTCCCCCCATCCCATATGCTTCTCACGTCCCCGACGCGCTGCGAAGCGCCCACGGCGGGCCCTTAGCCCTCATCGTCTAGTGGCCCAGGACGCCGCCCTTTCAAGGCGGTAGCACGGGTTCGAATCCCGTTGGGGGCACGCATCACCGTGTGCGAGACTTGCGCTCGCACCACGCATGGTCCTGTGGAGCAGTTTGGAGTGCTCGCCACCCTGTCAAGGTGGAGGCCGCGGGTTCAAATCCCGTCAGGACCGCTGGAACTCGCAAGGGTTCCGCGGCTGGGTAGCTCAGTTGGTACGAGCGATCGCCTGAAAAGCGATAGGTCGCCGGTTCGACCCCGGCCCCAGCCACCTCGGAAGGCCCCGATCCCCGGATCGGGGCCTTCGCCGTTCCCGGGCGACCGGTGCCGCCCGTCCCGGGGCGGATCGGTGTCGCCCGGGGTGCGGACCGCTCGGACCGCACCCCGGGCACCCCTCAGACCTTCTCGCGGATCTCCTCCGGCTCCCGCGCGGAGCGCGCCCCGCGCACCGCCCGGGCCACCAGGAACACCCCCGCCGCCAGGACGACCAGCGCGAGCAGCGCCCAGTCCGGCACCGCCCGCCCGACACCGGACACCCACTGCTCCACGGCGAACGAGTCGTCCACGGAGAGCAGTCCGGGCAGCGCGGTGGTCCCGTCGAACACCAGGAACACCGTGCCGAGGAGCACGAAGAACAGGCCGGAGAGCAGGGAGGTGGTGTGCAGCCGCAGCCGCCCGAGGGTCAGTTCCCGCCCGCGCAGCCAGCGCCGCCGCCCCAGGTCGAAGCGCTCCCACAGCAGGGCGAGCAGGAACAGGGGGACCGCCATCCCGAGCGCGTAGACCGCGAGCAGCAGCCCGCCGTAGACCGGGCTGCCGCCGACGGCGGCCACGGTGAGGACGCTGCCCAGGATCGGCCCGGCGCAGAAGCCCGCGAGGCCGTAGACCAGGCCCAGCGCGTAGACGGACAGCACGGTGGTCGGGCGGATGCGGCCGGACAGCTCCGCGATCCGGCGCGATGCGAAGCCCAGGCCCAGGATCTGCGCCACGCCCAGCCCGATGATCAGCCAGCCGCCGACCGCGACCAGCAGGTCCCGGTTGCCGTAGAAGAGGCGCCCGGCGAAGGACCCGGCCGCGCCCAGCGGGACCAGGGTGGTGGCCAGGCCCGCGTAGAAGACGCCGGTCCGGGCGAGCAGCCGGCCCGCCGAGCCGACGGAGTAGGCGAAGAACGCGGGGAGGAGCAGGGCGCTGCACGGGCTGACCAGCGCGAGCAGGCCGCCGAGGAAGGCGGCCAGATAGCCGATGTCCGCCATGTTCAGCCCGCGTCCGGTCCGGAAGCGCCGCCCTTGCCGGAGGCGCCGGGGGCTTCGCCCGTGCCGGAAGCGCCCCCGGCGGGCGACTCCTTCGCCGTGCGGGCCGCCTCCTCGATGGCCTGCACGAAGGTCTCCTTCGGCTGCGCGCCCGAGATCGGCCGGCCGCCGACGAGGAACGAGGGGGTCGAGGTCGCGCCCAGCCGGTACGCCTCCTCCTGGTCACGGGTCACCGCCTTGCGCGCCGCCTCCCCGTCCAGGTCCCGCCCGAAGCGGTCCAGGTCCGGCACGCCCGCCTCCTCGGCCAGGGCACGCAGCCGGTCCTTGCCGAAGCCCTTCTCCTTGGCGCCCTCCGCGTAGGCGGCCGCGTGGAACTGCCAGAAGCGGCCCTGCTGCCCGGCGGCCCAGGAGGCGCGGGCGGCCGCCTCGGACTCCTCGCCGAAGATCGGGAAGTTGCGCCACTCGATGCGCAGCACGCCCTTGTCGACGTACTCGGCGATCAGCTCGGGCTCGGTGTCCCGGGCGAACTTGCCGCAGTAGCCGCACTGGAAGTCGGCGTACTCGATCATCACCACGGGCGCGTCCGGGCGGCCGACGGCGAGCTTGTCCCCGGCGTCGCGGCGGGCGAGGGCGGCCAGTTCGGGGTAGGTCCCGGCGCCCGGCTGCGCGGAGGACTCGGCGGCGGAGGAGCCCCGGGCGGGGGTGGAGTCGTCCGGCTTGGTGGCGGTGTACGAGGCGTAGCCGAGCAGCAGCGCGGCGACGAGGACGCCCGCGCCGATGGCGAGCGGCTTGCGGGCAGGGGTGGACGAAGAGGTGGCGGGCATGGTCGTGCTCCTGGGCGTGGTGTGACGAGGGACGGCGGGTGCGGACGCCCGCTCTACACGCGCAGCACGGACAGGCCGACCGGGGTCGGCGGTTCGACGGGCGGCGGGCCCCGGTGTGTCACGGGCCCGGGCCCGGCGCAGGCGGCCGGCGGCAGCGCGCCGCCGGTCAGCACCGGGACCTGGTGCAGGCCGGGGAGCAGTTCGTACACGGAGGCGCCGCGCGCGGGTGTCCCGGGCACCGCCCCGCCGTCCTCCCCCGGCGCCCCGCTCCTGCCGCACCCGGGCACCCCGTCCCGCAGGGTCTCCACGGCCGCCACCGGCGACACGGCCCCGGCGGAAGACGACCCGGGCCCGGCAGCCACGGCCCCGGAGGACGCCACGGGCCCGGACATCACCGCCCCGGGCGGCACCGACCCCGCCCCGGGCGCGCCCCCGGCCGCCGCCGTCGCGCACCCCAGCAGCGCCGGCAGCAGACCGAGCAGCACACACACCACCGCCGGCACCCCACGATGCCCGCGGTGCCCGCGGCCGGGAGCTGCGCTCTGCATGGGCGGCGGGTCCTTCCGGCTCGGGCTGCGGCGCTCGGGCGCACCCCGCGGACGGCCGGCGCGTGAACGATTCGCTCCATACTGCACCACCCGGGACGGGGCACCGGTGAAATGGGTTCGCCACCTCTTCGGCGGGGGTGCGATCCTGGAGCCCGTATGTCTACTTCCTTCGCCGACGTCCAGACCCTCCTCGCCGGGGCGTCCCTGCGCGACGCCCACCGGCTCGGCCGCCGGCTCGACGGCGCCCGCCGCATCCGCAAGCCCGACGCGCGGCAGGCCGTGCTGGACGAGATCGCCGCCGAGGCGGAGAAGTCCGCGGCCAGGACCGCCCGGCGGGCCGAGCGGGTCCCGGAGATCACATACCCCGAGCAGCTCCCGGTCAGCCAGAAGAAGGACGAGATCCGCGAGGCGATACGGGACCACCAGGTCGTGATCGTCGCGGGCGAGACCGGCTCCGGCAAGACGACCCAGATCCCCAAGATCTGCCTGGAGCTGGGCCGGGGCGTACGCGGCATGATCGGCCACACCCAGCCCCGCCGGATCGCCGCCCGCACGGTGGCGGAGCGCGTGGCGGAGGAGCTGGACACCCCGCTCGGCGAGGCCGTCGGCTGGAAGGTCCGCTTCACGGACCAGGCGAGCGGCGACACCCTCCTGAAGCTGATGACGGACGGCATCCTGCTCGCGGAGATCCAGACCGACCGCGATCTGCGCGCCTACGACACGATCATCATCGACGAGGCGCACGAGCGGTCCCTGAACATCGACTTCCTGCTGGGCTACCTCGCCCAGCTCCTCCCCCGCCGCCCGGACCTCAAGGTCGTGATCACCTCCGCGACCATCGACCCCGAGCGCTTCTCCCGCCACTTCGGCGAAGCGCCGATCGTCGAGGTCAGCGGCCGGACCTACCCCGTGGAGGTCCGCTACCGGCCGCTGCTGGAGGAGGACGGCGAGGACGCCGACCGCGACCAGATCACCGCGATCACGGACGCCGTCGAGGAGCTGATGGGCGAGGGCAAGGGCGACATCCTCGTCTTCCTCTCCGGCGAGCGGGAGATCCGCGACACCGCGGACGCGCTCAACAAGAAGGCGTACCGCTTCACCGAGGTCCTGCCGCTGTACGCGCGGCTCTCCCACGCCGAGCAGCACCGGGTCTTCCAGCCGCACACCGGCCGCCGGATCGTCCTCGCGACGAACGTGGCCGAGACCTCCCTCACCGTCCCCGGCATCAAGTACGTGATCGACCCGGGCACGGCCCGGATCTCCCGCTACAGCCACCGCACCAAGGTCCAGCGGCTGCCGATCGAGGCGGTCAGCCAGGCCAGCGCCAACCAGCGCAAGGGCCGCTGCGGCCGTACCTCGGACGGCATCTGTATCCGGCTGTACTCCGAGGACGACTTCCTCTCCCGCCCGGAGTTCACGGACGCGGAGATCCTGCGCACCAACCTGGCCTCCGTGATCCTCCAGATGACCGCGGCCGGCCTCGGCGACATCGAGAAGTTCCCCTTCATCGACCCGCCGGACCACCGCAACATCCGCGACGGCGTCCAACTGCTCCAGGAACTCGGCGCGATCGACCCGGCCGAGAAGGACCCGCGCAAGCGCCTGACCCAGCTCGGCCGCAAGCTGGCCCAGCTCCCGGTGGACCCCCGGCTGGCCCGGATGGTCCTGGAGGCCGACAAGAACGGCTGCGTCCGCGAGGTCATGGTGATCGCCGCCGCCCTCTCCATCCAGGACCCGCGCGAGCGCCCCGCCGAGAAGCAGGCGCAGGCCGACCAGCAGCACGCCCGCTTCAAGGACGAGACCAGCGACTTCCTCGCCTACCTCAACCTCTGGCGGTACGTCCGCGAGCAGCAGAAGGAGCGCGGCTCCTCCAGCTTCCGCCGGATGTGCAAGCAGGAGTACCTCAACTTCCTGCGCATCCGCGAGTGGCAGGACATCTACGCCCAGCTGCGCACGGTCGCCAAGCAGATGGGCATCCACCTCAACGAGGAGGACGCCCCCGAGCAGTCGGTGCACGTCTCCCTCCTCGCCGGGCTGCTCTCCCACATCGGCCTGAAGGACGTGAAGGAGTCCGGCAAGGACTCCCCGGCGGGCGACCGCAAGGGCGGCGGCGGCCGGAACGAGTACCTGGGCGCGCGGAGCGCCAAGTTCGCGATCTTCCCCGGTTCGGCGCTGTTCAGGAAGCCCCCGCGGTTCGTGATGTCCGCCGAGCTGGTGGAGACCTCCCGGCTGTGGGCGCGGGTCAACGCCCGGATCGAGCCCGAGTGGATCGAGCCGCTCGCCGAGCACCTGGTGAAGCGCACCTACAGCGAGCCGCACTGGGAGAAGGACGCGGCGGCGGTGATGGCGTACGAGAAGGTCACGCTCTACGGCGTGCCGATCGTCGCCCAGCGCAAGGTCGACTACGGGCGGATCGACCCGGAGACCTCGCGGGACCTTTTCATCCGCAACGCCCTCGTCGAGGGCGACTGGCGCACCCACCACAAGTTCTTCGCGGACAACCGCCGGCTGCTGACCGAGGTCGAGGAGCTGGAGCACCGGGCCCGCCGCCGGGACATCCTGGTCGACGACGAGACCCTGTTCGACTTCTACGACCAGCGGGTGCCCGAGCACGTGGTCTCCGGCGCCCACTTCGACTCCTGGTGGAAGCACAAGCGCCATGAGCAGCCCGATCTGCTCGACTTCGAGCGCGAGATGCTCATCAACGAGAAGGCCGGCGCGGTCACCAAGGACGACTACCCGGACTCCTGGCGCCAGGGCCGGCTGAAGTTCCGGGTGACGTACCAGTTCGAGCCGGGCGCGGACGCCGACGGCGTCACCGTGCACATCCCCCTCCAGGTGCTCAACCAGGTCACCGAGGACGGCTTCGACTGGCAGATCCCCGGGCTGCGGGAGGAGGTCGTCACCGAGCTGATCCGCTCCCTGCCCAAGCCGATCCGCCGCCACTACGTCCCGGCGCCCAACTACGCCAAGGCGTTCCTGGAGTCGGCCGTTCCGCTCCAGGAGCCGCTGCCCCAGGCCCTGGCGGGCGAGTTGCAGCGCCGGGTGGGCGTGCCGGTGACGGCGGAGGACTTCGACCTCTCCCGCGTCCCCGACCACCTCAAGATCACCTTCCGGATCGTCGACGAGCGGCGCAAGAAGCTGGCCGAGGCGAAGGACCTGGAGGCCCTGCGGGTCCAGTTGCGGCCCAAGGCCCGCCAGGCCCTGTCCCGGGCCGCCGCGTCCTCCCGCCCCGCCGGGCAGTCCCTGGAGCGGGCCGGGCTCACCGACTGGACCGTCGGCACCCTCCCGAAGGTCTTCGAGACCCGCCGGGCGGGCCAGCCGGTGAAGGCGTACCCGGCGCTGGTCGACGAGGGGGCCACGGTCGCCGTGCGGCTCTTCGACAGCGAGGCCGAGCAGGCGGAGGCGATGCGGCAGGGCACCCGCCGCCTGATCATGCTCAACATCCCCGTCAACCCGACGAAGTTCGCCTCGGACCGGCTGACGAACCAGCAGAAGCTGGCCCTCTCCCGCAATCCGCACGGCTCCGTGCAGGCCCTCTTCGAGGACTGCGCCACCGCGGCCGCCGACCGGCTGATCGCGGACCACGGCGGGCCCGCGTGGGACGAGGAGGCGTACCGGAAGCTGTTCGACACCGTCCGCGCGGACCTGGTGGACCTGACGGTGCGCACGGTCGACCGGGTGCAGCAGATCCTGGCGGCCTGGCAGGCGTGCGAGCGGCGGCTGAAGGCCACCGGCAGCCCGACCCTGCTGCGGAACGTCCAGGACGTCCGGGAGCAGTTGGCGGCCCTGATGCCGGCCGGCTTCGTCACCCGCACCGGGCTCGCCCGGCTGCCGGACCTGATGCGCTACCTGGTCGCGGCGGACCGCCGGCTCCAGCAGATGCCCACCTCCGTGCAGCGCGACACCACCCGCATGGAGAAGGTCCACGAGATGCGGGACGAGTACGCCTGGCTGCTGGAGCAGCTTCCGCAGGGGCGGCCCGTGCCGCAGCAGGTGCGGGACATCCGGTGGATGATCGAGGAGCTGAGGGTGAGCTACTTCGCGCACGCCCTGGGCACCGCGTACCCCGTCTCCGACAAGCGGATCGTGAAGGCGATCGACGCCGCCGTGCCGTGATGGAGCGGTGGCGCTCGGTGAGTTCGACCTGACCAGTGACCTCCTGTACAGTCTCTCTCGCAGCCAAGAGAACACACCGGCTGCGACACCTGGTCCTGTGGAGCAGTTTGGAGTGCTCGCCACCCTGTCAAGGTGGAGGCCGCGGGTTCAAATCCCGTCAGGACCGCAGCAGTCGAAGGCCCGCATCGCATCGATGCGGGCCTTCGTCGTGCTCCCGCCGTGGGTGCGCGGAGGGTTGACGGGCCCTCGGGGGCCCGGTAATCCGGTCTCCAGGCCCTTGGACGCCCGAGGGGACGGCACTCACCGGGAGGTGACGCGCATGGCGGCGTCCTCCGCGAGACGGCACGAGACCCGCGCGCTGCTGCGCGCCCATCTGGCGGCCGCCGCGGGCTACCGCCACCTCACGCGCACCTGTCCGGTCTGCCACCGCCTCCAACGGCTCGCCATGGAACGCCCGGAGGGGCCGGCTCCCGAGAGGCCCGCGCGGACTCCCGTGCCGGAGAGGCCCGCACCGGCGCCCGTCCCCGAGGGTCCCGAGCCGCCCGTCGACGGGGACCAAGGTCCTCCCGACGGGTGACCAACGCCCGCTGCAGCACACCCTCTTCGGTGACACGCTGGATTTTGGCAAGAGTTGAGCACTGTGACGGGTGTCACCGAACGGGTTTCAAGAACCCCCACGTTTAACCCCTTCCTACAACGCCCCCATTTAATATGTGCCATTGCACCACCCCAAGGGTCCTCCGGGGGTGACCCGAGCGCCCTCCCGGGCTTCGACACCGATGTCATACCGGCCGGCCCGGATGCCCTGCCCAAAGCTTCTGAGCAGGCCCTCAGCGGCCCGGAAGCCCCTGCTCAGGGCATGAAAAAATCGCGCTGGACCCGGCGGAGTCCAGCGCGATCGACGACGAAGACCTGTTGGGGCAGGTGCACGTCAGGTGGAGCCTGTGGCGGGTGGTTCAGGAGTGGGGGCCCCTGAAACGCCCGGTCAAAAGGGGTGTTCAGGCCTCGCTGCGCTGCTGCGGAATACCCGCCAGCAGTGCGCGGACCTCTGCCTCGCGGTAACGGCGGTGTCCTCCGAGCGTGCGGATGGACGTGAGCTTGCCCGCCTTAGCCCAGCGGGTGACCGTCTTCGGGTCCACGCGGAACATCGTGGCAACCTCAGCCGGGGTCAGCAGCGGCTCGGCATCAGGGGTGCGAGCGGTCATGAGCGGCCTCCTCGGGAGAACCGAACGTTCTCGGTTCTTTCCTCTAAATTCTGCACCTTGACCCACGTCGCCCGAAATGGCAGACGCGGGCCGAGTCGGTTATAGGACGAACGGCTTGTCCTCGGCACTACAACTACACCATCTGTCCAGCCACGTCGGCCAAACCGATGGAATTGCCCTCTGAGGTGTCCATCAGCGGCCGAAGCCCGATGGACCATGCCATAACGGACAGTCACGTCACAGTAACGATCAGTCACAGAGTGATCAGGAGTCGTCAGACCCCCCATAGAGTGCAATGCTGAGCAATCCGCCCATGGCAGGACGGAAGGAACCCTCCCCGGACTCCTTGTCCTATTTTGACACGAGGGGAGGCGATGGGCGCAAGGGAGCGGTTAGTGCAGTCCGTCACGCTTGAGGGAATCGTCCGGATCGGGACCTGTGTCCCCCTCGGCCCGGCCCGCCGTCACCCCGGCCGTCAGTTGGCGAACTGACGGTCCCTCACGGCCCGCCAGCGCTCCGTCAGCCGTCCGTACACCGTGGCGGCCGTCTCACCGTCCCCGTCCCGCAGCGCCGCCAGCGCCTGCGCGGTGTCCGCCGCCGAGCGGTCGCCGGCCAGCAGCTCACCGGGGAGGGCGTGCACCAGGCCGCCGTAGTCCAGCTCCACCAGCGAGCGGGGGTGGAACTCCTCCAGCCACCGGCCGACGTCCACCAGGCTCTCGGTCAGCGGCCCCTCGTCGATCGCCTCCCGCAGGGTGCGCAGCCCCCGCGCCAGCCGGCGGCGCGCCTCGACCATGGGCGTCCGGTACCGCAGCAGGGGCGCGTCCGACTCCCAGGCCCGCTCCTCGTCGGCGAAGAGGACGAACCAGCCCACCGGAACCCCCCACACCGCGGTCCTGATCCACGGCCGCGCGTCCGGGTTCCGCTCCCGCCACCGCTCGTGGTCCGCCGCGGCCTGCGCCCGGACCACCGGCGGCAGGACCGCGTCCAGCAGCGGCCCCGGCAGCCGGCCGGGCAGCTCCTCCAGCGCCAGCCAGCCCCGCAGCCGGGTGCGCCACGGGCAGACGCACACCACCCCGCCGACCTCCGCGACGAAGGCGTCCGCGCTCTCGTGGACCTGGACGGGGACCGGTGGCACGGGGACCAAGTCGGCCAGGGAGCGGCGCAGTTCGTCCTGGGCGGTGGGCCCCGCGCCCCGCGCCGCGTACCGCTCCCAGTGCGCCCGCTCGCGCTCCGGGAAGGCCGCCAGCGGCTCGTAGACCCGCAGATAGGCCGCGTACGGGACGAGGACCGAGGACAGCGCTGGCATACGCAAATCCTTCCACGCCCGGGGGGTCTCCCGCGGGCCGGACCGGGCCCCGGGGCCGGCCGCGGGCGGCGCGAGCGGGTGATCCTCGGCACTGTGTCCGCCCTACGCGCGCGTAGGACTTACCCTCGTGCCGAACCGGGCCTTCCCCACCCACAGGAAGACCCTCCCCCGCCGCTTCTCTCTTGGGAGTCACCACCGTGACCGATGTGACCGGCGCCAGTGTCGACGTACTGAACACCCTGTTCCGATCGGAGCAGGGCGGACACGAGCAAGTCGTGCTCTGCCAGGACCGCGCCACCGGCCTGAAGGCCGTCATCGCCCTTCACTCCACCGCCCTGGGCCCCGGCCTCGGCGGCACCCGCTTCTACCCCTACGCCACCGAGCAGGACGCCGTCACCGACGCGCTCAACCTCTCCCGGGGCATGTCCTACAAGAACGCCATGGCCGGTCTCGACCACGGCGGCGGCAAGGCAGTGATCATCGGCGACCCCGAGCAGATCAAGACGGAGGAGCTCCTCCTCGCCTACGGCCGCTTCGTGGACTCCCTCGGCGGGCGCTACGTCACCGCCTGCGACGTCGGCACCTATGTCGCCGACATGGACGTCGTCGCCCGCGCGAGCCGCTGGGTCACCGGCCGCTCCCCCGAGAACGGCGGCGCCGGCGACTCCTCGGTGCTCACCGCCTTCGGCGTCTACCAGGGCATGCGCGCCTCGGCCCAGCACCTGTGGGGCGACCCCTCGCTGCGCGGCCGGAAGGTCGGCGTGGCCGGCGTCGGCAAGGTCGGCCACTACCTGGTCGGCCACCTCGTCGACGAGGGCGCCGAGGTCGTGGTGACCGATGTGCGCGAGGAGTCCGTCCGCCGCGTGCGCGACCGCCACCCGCAGGTCACCGCCGTCGCCGACACGGCCGCCCTGATCCGCACCGAGGGCCTGGACGTCTACGCCCCCTGCGCCCTCGGCGGCGCGCTCGACGACGCGACCGTCCCGGTGCTCACCGCCTCGGTCGTCTGCGGCGCGGCCAACAACCAGCTCGCCCACCCGGGCGTCGAGAAGGACCTCGCCGACCGCGGGATCCTCTACGCCCCGGACTACGTGGTCAACGCGGGCGGGGTCATCCAGGTCGCCGACGAGCTGCACGGCTTCGACTTCGACCGCTGCAAGACCAAGGCGTCGAAGATCTTCGACACCACGCTCGCCATATTCGCACGTGCGAAGGAAGACGGGATTCCGCCGGCCGCCGCGGCCGACCGGATCGCCGAGCAGCGGATCGCGGAGGCGCGGCTGCGCTGACCGCCGCGGGCGCCCGGCCCGCCCGACCGGGAGACAAGACTCACCCCGGTCGGCGGGTCGGGCCCGAAGAAGAGGTTAAAATCGCAGTTGACCAGCGAGGACGGGGCGCCTCGCGGGTTGTGTGACGTGGCACCTCATGCGGGCGGCGTACCGTATGGCCGCGGAAACAGGTACCGTTGAAGCCCTACGGACCGAGCTCTCCGAGGGGAGCCCGTTCCGCATCATGAACGCGTGTCAAGACTCTGGGGCCGTCGAGCCCCGTCACCGAGGGGGTCGAGCCATGGGGCGCGGCCGGGCCAAGGCCAAGCAGACAAAGGTCGCCCGCCAGCTGAAGTACAACAGCGGCGGGACTGACCTGTCGCGTCTGGCCAACGAGCTGGGCGCATCGACTTCGAGTCAGCTCTCGAACCAGCCGCCGAACGGCGAGGCGTTCGAGGACGACGACGAGGAAGACGACCCGTACGCACGGTACGCGGACATGTACAACGACGACGGGGACGAGGACGACGAGTCCGGCCCGTCGTCGCAGCGCCGCGGCGCTTGACGCTTCACCCACCGACCCGGTCCGAGGCCCGACCCCGGACCGGGTTCTGTGCGCTCTCCGTGCTGCCCGGCCCGGGTCCCGTACCCGTCGGCCGGTGAGGCGGCGGCCCTTACGGGCCGGCCGCCTCCTCGTCGTGCCGTCACTGCCACCGGCATCCCCGGACCCGTGCCCTCAGCGGGCGTACGCCCCGGTCAGCTCGGCGCCGGTCGCCCGGTCGCCGCGCTCGGTGATCCGCCCGGCCACCCAGGCGTCCACACCGCGGTCCGCCAGGGTCGCGAGCGCCACGTCGACCGAGGTCTCCGGGACGACCGCCATCATGCCGACGCCCATGTTCAGCGTCTTCTCCAGCTCCAGCCGCTCGACCTGCCCGGCCTTCCCGACCAGGTCGAACACCGCGCCCGGGGTCCAGGTCGAGCGGTCCACCTCGGCGTGCAGTCCGTCCGGGACGACCCGGGCCAGGTTGGCCGCGAGCCCGCCGCCGGTGATGTGGCTGAAGGCGTGCACCTCGGTGGTGCGGATCAGGGCCAGGCAGTCCAGCGAGTAGATCTTGGTCGGCTCCAGCAGCTCCTCGCCGAGGGTGCGGCCGAACTCCTCGACCCGCGCCTCCAGCGCCAGCTTCGCCCGGTCGAACAGCACATGCCGGACCAGCGAGTACCCGTTCGAGTGAAGGCCGGAGGACGCCATCGCGATGACCACGTCACCCGTGCGGATGCGATCCGGACCCAGCACCCGGTCGGCCTCCACCACACCGGTGCCGGCGCCCGCGACATCGAAGTCGTCCGGCCCGAGCAGGCCGGGGTGCTCGGCGGTCTCGCCGCCGACCAGGGCGGTGCCGGCAAGGACGCAGCCCTCGGCGATGCCCTTGACGATCCCGGCCACCCGCTCGGGGTGGACCTTGCCGACGCAGATGTAGTCGGTCATGAACAGCGGCTCGGCGCCGCAGACGACGATGTCGTCCATGACCATGGCGACCAGGTCGTGGCCGATGGTGTCGTACACGCCGAGCTGCCGGGCGATGTCGACCTTCGTGCCGACGCCGTCGGTCGCGGAGGCGAGCAGCGGGCGCTCGTAGCGCTTGAGGGCGGAGGCGTCGAAGAGGCCGGCGAAGCCGCCGATGCCGCCGAGACCGGCGACCTCGGGGCGCTGGGTCTTCTTCACCCACTCCTTCATCAGCTCGACGGCGCGGTCGCCCGCTTCGATGTCGACACCTGCCGCGGCGTAGCTGGCACCGGTGGTCTGAGACATGGCTTCAGAGCTTTCGTGTCGTTACTGCGGGAGTCTTACGGGCGGCGCAGCGCGTCGGCCGCCGCGGTGGCGGCGGGCCCGGCGGCCAGCTCGGTCTCCAGGAGCTGCTTGCCGAGGAGCTCCGGGTCCGGCAGCTCCATCGGGTACTCGCCGTCGAAGCAGGCGCGGCACAGGTTCGGCTTGTCGATCGTCGTGGCGTCGATCATGCCGTCGATGGAGATGTAGGCCAGGGAGTCGGCGCCCAGCGAGGAGCCGATCTCGTCGATGGTCATGCCGTTGGCGATGAGCTCCGCGCGGGTGGCGAAGTCGATGCCGAAGAAGCAGGGCCACTTCACCGGCGGGGAGGAGATCCGGATGTGGACCTCGGCGGCGCCGGCCTCGCGGAGCATCTTCACCAGGGCGCGCTGGGTGTTGCCGCGGACGATCGAGTCGTCGACCACGACCAGGCGCTTGCCCCGGATGACCTCCTTGAGCGGGTTCAGCTTGAGGCGGATGCCGAGCTGCCGGATGGTCTGCGAGGGCTGGATGAAGGTGCGGCCGACATAGGCGTTCTTCACCAGGCCGGAGCCGTACGGGATACCGCTCGCCTCGGCGTAGCCGATCGCCGCGGGGGTGCCGGACTCCGGCGTCGCTATGACGAGATCGGCCTCGACGGGAGCTTCCTTGGCCAGTTTCCGGCCCATTTCGACGCGCGAGAGGTACACGTTCCGGCCCGCGATGTCCGTGTCCGGACGGGCCAGGTAGACGTACTCGAAGACACAGCCCTTGGGCTTCGCTTCCGCGAATCGAGAGGTGCGGATGCCGTTCTCGTCGATGGCGATCATCTCGCCGGGTTCGACCTCGCGGACGTAGGCCGCGCCGCAGATGTCGAGGGCGGCGGACTCGGAGGCGACGACCCAGCCCCGCTCCAGCCGGCCGAGGACCAGCGGGCGGATGCCCTGCGGATCACGGGCCGCGTAGAGGGTGGACTCGTCCATGAAGACCAGGGAGAAGGCGCCCCGCACCTCGGGGAGGACCTTGGCGGCCGCCTCCTCGACGGTGAGCGGCTTGCCGTCCTCGTCGACCTGGCCGGCGAGCAGGGCCGTGACCAGGTCGGTGTCGTTGGTCGCGGCGACCTGGGTGGCCCGGCCGTTCTCCTTGGGGAGGTCGGCGACCATCTCCGCGAGCTGCGCGGTGTTGACCAGGTTGCCGTTGTGGCCGAGCGCGATCGAGCCGTGGGCCGTGGCCCGGAAGGTCGGCTGCGCGTTCTCCCACACGGAGGCGCCGGTGGTCGAGTACCGGGCGTGACCGACCGCGATATGGCCGGTCAGGGAGCCGAGGGAGGTTTCGTCGAAGACCTGGGAGACCAGTCCCATGTCCTTGAAGACGAGGATCTGGGAGCCGTTGCTGACCGCGATTCCCGCGGATTCCTGGCCTCGATGCTGGAGGGCGTAGAGCCCGAAGTAAGTGAGCTTGGCGACCTCTTCGCCCGGAGCCCAGACACCGAAGACGCCGCAAGCGTCCTGGGGGCCCTTCTCGCCGGGGAGCAGGTCGTGGTTGAGTCGTCCGTCACCACGTGGCACGGCACCGAGTGTAGGCGAGATCGACCACTGGTCCGAATTGGGGATGCCGTGCAAGGGCTTTCTCCCGGCCTCCGGGGCCACGCGATCCGGCCCCGGAACTGATCGTTCCAGCGGTGTGCGCGGGGCTTCCGGATCACCTCGGGGCCCGCGCTCCGGGCCCGCCGCCGGCCGGAACGGCCCCTGGCCGCACGGCCGGACGCCACAGGTCACCCGGGTGGCGCGGCCCCGTGCGCGGGGCCGCCCGGGACCCGGCCCGGACCGCGCAGGAACGCCCTGCCGACGCGTGGGCGAGTTCACACCGGAACCCGCCGCGGAACGCCGACGCGCCGGGTCCCGCGCATCCGCCGGGACGGGTGCGCGGGACCCGTCGCGTCGGCCGGGGCGGGCGGGTCGGGCCCGTGGGGAAGCCGGTCCCGCGAGGCCGGTCCCGCGGGGCCGGCCGCGCGTGGGCCGGCCGCGGGCGGGTCAGGAGGCGGCCGCGCGGGCCGCGACGCCCTTGCCGTTCTCGGCGGTCAGGGTCAGGGAACGGTCCTTGACCTCGTACGTCACCGGGCCGGACTCCAGGAGCGCGGTGAGCTGCCGCTCCAGGTCCATCTCCGGGCCCGGGCAGAGCTTCCGGGTGGCGGCGATCCGGCCGAAGGTGATCGTGTCCCCCTTCACCTCCGCCGTGCTGGAGAAGCGGTTGCAGCCCAGGCTGCCGCCGACCGTGCCGTCCTTGGCGATGGTCAGGTGCGCCTTGTTCTCGGTGCCCGCGGGCACGGACGCGGCCGTCGTGCCGTCCACGAGGGAGTCCACGGTCCACTTGGTGCCCGTCAGGGGCGCCGGCTTCTCGGCGGAGAGTGCGATGGTGTCCCCCTTGCCGGTCGTGAGGGTGAGCCGGCCGTCCGTGAGCTTCGCCTTCAGCTCACCGGTCAGCGCGCCGCGCAGGGCGTCCTCGAAGCCCTGCACCTTCCCCTCGCATGCCTTCTCGGTCATGGTGCCCTCGCCCACGGTCACGGTGTCGCCCTTCACGGTGACGTCCGCGCCGAACTGGTTGCAGCCGTAGCTGCCCTCGGCGCGCCCCTTGTCGGTGATCTCGACATGGGCGCCCTCGGGGGCGGCGCTGCGTTTCCCGTCGACGGTGAGGCTGTCGACGGACCACCGGACGCCGGAGAGCGGCACGTCCGGCGCCACCGAGCCGCCGCCCGCGGAGCCCGCTGAGGACTCCGTGCCGCAGGCGGCGAGCGCGAGGAGGGCCAGTGCGGTCACAGGGATGCTCAGTTGCTTGCGCATGCGGATGGGACGGAGCCGGCCCCCGACCGGTTCCCGCCGGGTTCCCGGTCCGGTGCGCCCACCGCCCGCCGCTCAGCCGAGGATCGGCAGCAGCGCGCCCAGGTCGGCTCGCTCCCCGCTGGCGCTGACCTGCGCCTTCTCCCGGGCGTCGGCCCAGCTCCGGCGGCCGGTGGCGAGCCTGGTCCAGGTGAGCGGATCGGTCTCCACGACGTTCGGCGGGGTGCCCCGGGTGTGCCGGGGGCCCTCGACGCACTGCACGACCGCGAACGGCGGGACGCGCACCTCGGTCGAGGCGCCGGGCGCCTTCACGGCGAGGGCGTCCGCGAGCAGCCGGGTGCACGCGGCGAGCGCCTGCCGGTCGTACGGGATCTCCAGCCCGGTCGCGTCGTTGAGGTCGTCGGTGTGCACGATCAACTCGACGGTCCGGGTGACCAGGAAGTCGCCGAGCCGCATACCGCCGAAGCGCATCGGGACCAGCCGCTCGGCCGGGGCACCGGGCAGCAGGGCGCCGACCCGCTCGGCGGTGCGCGCGTAGAGCTCGGGCAGGGTGCCGCCCGCGGCGAAGGCGCGGGTGTCCCCGTCGACCCGGTCCGCCGCCGTCACCGTCGCGAACGGCCAGTCCAGGAGGGTGAGATCGGCCTTCGCGGGCTCCGGCTGCTCCAGGTATCCGGCGACCAGACCGGTCACCATGGCGATGTGCGCGGCGAGTTCGCGCACCGTCCAGTCGCCGAGACGGGTGGGCAGGGCCAGTTGATCGGGCGTCATCCCCTCCACGGCCTCGCGGACGTGTCCGAACTGCGCGAGGACGGCGGCCCTGGTCCGGTCGTGGTCGTACGCCCTCGGGCGCTTCTTGGCAGGCGGCATGGCCCGACCCTACGGCGCGGGCGGGGTGATGGGGGCGGCGCCCGGAGCGGGCACCGCGTCGGGGCGGCCGGCGGGGTCCGCCGTGAACGCCTCGCCGTTCGCCGGCACCCCCACCCCCCGCCAGCGGAACGGGATGCCGTACGCGGTCTCGGAGTCGGGGCCGTCCATGAGCTGGAAGTGCAGATGCGGCTCGCTGGAGTTGCCCGAGTTGCCGCACTCGGCGATCACCTGCCCGGCGCTCACCCGGTCCCCGGGGCGCACGGTGAGCGAGCCGCGCCGCAGGTGCCCGTAGACCGCGTGGACACCGTCGCCGAGGTCGAGGACCAGGTGGTTGCCGAGGACCCGGCGCGGACCGCCGATGTCCCGGAAGGAGCCCTCCACGAAGAGCATGAAGAGGGCGGCGGGCACGGAGTTGCGGCTGAGGTGGTCCCGCTGCCGGTCCTCGCAGTGCACCACGGTGGCGTCGGCCACCGCGTGGAGCGGGGCGCCGAAGGCGGGGAAGTCCCGCGCGGGACGGGCCAGGGGCCAGAGCGCGGCGAACGCGGGGCGGGGCCGGTCCTCGGGCTCGGCGATGACGTCGATGGCGTAGGTCTGCCCGTAGGTGTGGGTGCCGTGGCTCGGGGTGCGGTCCGCGGGGCTGTGCAGGGTGGTCCAGCGGCCCGAGACGGGCGGGCGCACCTCGACCGCCTCGCACCGCCGCAGCCGGAAGACGCGCCGGTGGTGCACGGCCATCCCCAGCCCGATCGCCAGGGCGAGCAGGGCGGGCAGCCACAGCCAGAACCGGCCGAAGGGCCAGTCGGCGAAGAAGGTGCTGGTGACGCAGGCGAAGAACGCCAGCCAGGCGGTCCTGCGCACCGCGGCGAGGATCTTGAGGGTGGTGCGGGCGGTCATGGTCTTCCCTCGTCTCGTCGGGTCGTACGTCGTCGTCTCCCCCGGCCCCGGGGGCGCTGTCAGGGCCGCGCGGCGGTCAGCACCACCAGCAGGGGGACGACCCGGGCCGGGGGGACCTCGTAGCGGCCGCGACCGGCCGGGTGCAGCCAGCCGGTGCCGCTGAGCTGGCGCAGGTGGTGGTAGATCTGGCCGGTCGTGCCGAGCCCGTCCAGCTCGGCCAGTTCGGCGGCGGTGCGGCGGCCGGCCAGGATCTCGCGCAGCAGCCGCAGCCGGACCGGATGGCCGAGGGCGGCCAGCGGTTCGGCGCGGTCCGCCCAGTCCTCGCCCTCCTCCCCGAGCAGGGACTCGGTGGCGAGGGCGTACTGCCACTCGTAGCGCTCGCCGGGCGGCAGCCGGACCGCGCCGGTGAACAGCACACCGCCGTCCTCCGCGCCGAGCCCGTCGAGCTGCCGCTTGAGCCCTTCGAGGGCCCAGAAGTCGCCCTCGCCGACGCCGGTCGTCCCGGCCGCGTCGGCCCCGGTGCCCTCCAGCGCGGCCACCCGCGCCTCCAGCGCCGCGACCCGTTCCTCCAGTTCCATGACTGCGAGATTACGTAATTACGTAGAAGCATGCAAGGTGCGAGAAGCATGCAAGGGCGAGCCCTCGGGAACGCCGACGCCCCGCCCGGGCGGCCCGGGCGGGGCGTCGTACAGATTCGTACAGAGGGGACGCGGCGTCAGACGAGCAGACCCGGGATGGTCTCCTCGTGCGCCGTGCGCAGTTCGGCCAGCGGGATGCCGAACTCGCCCTGGACCTCGACCGCGTCGCCGTCGACGACGCCGATCCGGGTCGCGGGCAGGCCGCGCGCACCGCACATGTCGGTGAAGCGGAGCTCCTCGCTGCGCGGGACGGCGACGACCGCGCGGCCGGCCGACTCGCTCAGCAGGAAGGTGAACGCGTCCAGGCCGTCCGGGACGACCAGCCGGGCGCCCTTCCCGCCGCGCAGGCAGGACTCGGTGACGGCCTGGATCAGACCGCCGTCCGAGAGGTCGTGCGCCGCGTCGATCATGCCGTCGCGGGAGGCCGAGATCAGGATCTCGGCGAGCAGCTTCTCCCGCTCCAGGTCCACCACGGGCGGCAGACCGCCGAGGTGGTCGTGGACGACCTGGGACCAGGCCGAGCCGCCGAACTCCTCGCGGGTGTCACCGAGCAGGTAGAGCAGCTGCCCCTCCTCGGCGAAGGCGATCGGGGTGCGGCGCGTGACGTCGTCGATCACACCGAGGACGGCCACCACCGGGGTCGGGTGGATCGCCGTCTCCCCGGTCTGGTTGTAGAGGGAGACATTGCCGCCGGTGACCGGGGTGCCGAGCGCCAGGCAGCCGTCCGCGAGACCGCGGGTGGCCTCGGCGAACTGCCACATCACGTCCGGGTCCTCGGGGGAGCCGAAGTTGAGGCAGTCGGAGATCGCCAGCGGCTTCGCACCGGAGGCGGCCACGTTCCGGTACGCCTCGGCCAGCGCGAGCTGGGCGCCGGTGTACGGGTCGAGCTTGGCGTACCGGCCGTTGCCGTCGGTCGCCATGGCCACGCCGAGGTTGGTCTCCTCGTCGATGCGGACCATGCCCGCGTCCTCGGGCTGGGCGAGCACGGTGTTGCCCTGCACGAAGCGGTCGTACTGGTCGGTGATCCACGCCTTGGAGGCCTGGTTCGGGGAGGCGACCAGCTTCAGGACCTGGGCGCGCAGCTCCTCGGAGGTGGCCGGGCGGGGCAGCGCGTTCGCGTCGTCGGCCTGGAGGGCGTCCTGCCAGGACGGGCGGGCGTACGGGCGCTGGTAGACCGGGCCCTCGTGGGCGACCGTGCGCGGGGGCACGTCCACGATCTGCTCGCCGTGCCAGAAGATCTCCAGCCGCTCGCCGTCGGTGACCTCACCGATCACGGTGGCGATGACGTCCCACTTCTCGCAGATCGCGAGGAAGCGGTCGACCTTCTCCGGCTCGACGATCGCGCACATGCGCTCCTGCGACTCACTCATGAGGATCTCCTCGGGCGAGAGGGTCGCGTCCCGCAGGTGCACCCGGTCCAGCTCGACGCGCATACCGCCGGAACCGGCGCTCGCCAGCTCCGAGGTGGCACAGGAGAGCCCGGCGCCGCCGAGGTCCTGGATGCCCGCGACCAGCTTCTCCTTGAAGATCTCCAGGGTGCACTCGATGAGGAGCTTCTCCTGGAACGGGTCGCCGACCTGGACGGCGGGGCGCTTGGTGGGCTTCGAGTCGTCGAAGGTCTCGGACGCGAGGACCGAGACGCCGCCGATGCCGTCGCCGCCGGTGCGGGCGCCGTACAGGATGACCTTGTTGCCCGCGCCGGACGCCTTCGCCAGGTGGATGTCCTCGTGCTTCATCACACCGATGCAGCCGGCGTTGACCAGCGGGTTGCCCTGGTAGCAGGAGTCGAAGACGACCTCGCCGCCGATGTTCGGCAGGCCCAGGCAGTTGCCGTAGCCGCCGATGCCGGCGACCACACCGGGCAGCACGCGCTTGGTGTCGGGGTGGTCGGCCGCACCGAAGCGCAGCGGGTCCACCACGGCGACCGGGCGGGCGCCCATCGCGAGGATGTCGCGCACGATGCCGCCGACTCCGGTGGCCGCGCCCTGGTAGGGCTCGATGTAGGAGGGGTGGTTGTGCGACTCGACCTTGAAGGTGACCGCGTAGCCCTGGCCGACGTCGACCACACCCGCGTTCTCGCCGATGCCGACGAGCAGGGCGTCGGACTCGGGGGCCTTCTCGCCGAACTGCTTCAGATGGACCTTGCTGCTCTTGTACGAGCAGTGCTCGGACCACATGACGCTGTACATCGCCAGCTCGGCGCCGGTGGGCCGGCGGCCGAGGATCTCGCGGATGCGCGTGTACTCGTCCTCCTTGAGCCCGAGTTCCCGCCAGGGCTGCTCGGCGTCAGGGGTCCCGGAGGCGTGCTTGACGGTGTCGAGAGTCATCAGGCGCTGACCAACTTCTTGAGGATCGAGGTGAAGAATCCGAGCCCGTCGGTGCCACCGGTTCCGATGCCCGGCTCCACCGCGTGCTCGGGGTGCGGCATCAGGCCGACGACATTGCCCTCGGCGTTGGTGATCCCCGCGATGTCGCGGAGCGAGCCGTTGGGGTTGACGTCGAGGTAGCGGAAGGCGACGCGGCCCTCGGCCTCCAGCTCGTCGAGCACGCGCTCGTCGGCGGTGTAGCGGCCGTCCATGTTCTTCAGGGGGACCGAGATCTCCTGGCCCCGCGCGTAGTCGGCGGTCCAGGCGGTGTCCGCGTTCTCGACCCGGAGCTTCTGGTCGCGGCAGATGAAGTGCAGATGGTTGTTCCGCAGCATCGCGCCGGGCAGCAGATGCGCCTCGGTGAGGATCTGGAAGCCGTTGCAGATGCCGAGGACCGGCATACCGCCCCTGGCCTGCTCGATGATCGTCTCCATCACCGGGGAGAAGCGCGAGATGGCGCCGGCGCGCAGATAGTCGCCGTAGCTGAACCCGCCGGCCAGGACGACCGCGTCGACCTGGTGGAGGTCCTTGTCGCGGTGCCAGAGCGACACGGGCTCGGCGCCCGCGAGGCGGACCGCGCGCAGGGCGTCCTGGTCGTCGAGCGTCCCGGGGAAGGTGACGACTCCGATGCGTGAGGTCACGACTCGACCCTCACGACGAAGTCCTCGATGACGGTGTTGGCGAGGAAGGTCTCGGCCATCTCGTGGATGCGGGCGAGGGCGGCGTCGTCGACCGGCCCGTCCACCTCCAGCTCGAAGCGCTTCCCCTGACGTACGTCCGCGATGCCGTCGAACCCCAGTCGGGGCAGTGCACGCTGCACCGCCTGCCCCTGGGGGTCGAGGATCTCGGGCTTGAGCATGACGTCGACTACGACGCGAGCCACGGGCACTCCCGGTGGTGTGTTGCGAGGGCGGTTCCCTCAGCGTACCCGGCCGGAAAATCTACGCGGGTAGATATTCACAAGGGGCTACCGGGAAATCCCGGACACAATCCTGAAGCACTTTGCACCGGACACGCGCAGACAATTGGCGGGGCTTCACAATGCACCGCCGACCGCTGTACAAAGGAATACAGAGGAAAGCAGCATTGCGCCTCGACTGCCGAAAATCCGGTGTCTGCGCACGTCAGAAGCGCCGGCACCGCAGGGAAAGGACCGATGTCCGTGGCTCAGCGAGTAGTGGTCGAGCTCTCCGACGACATCGACGGGGGAGCAGCGGCGGAAACGGTCACGTTCGGCCTCGACGGGAAGTCGTACGAGATCGACCTCAATACGTCCAATGCCAAGAAACTGCGCAAGGCACTGGCTCCGTACATGGCGGCCGGACGAAAGCGGGCGGCGGGCGGCGCGAAGCGCGAGCGCCCGGCCGGCGGGTACCGGCACACCTCTCTGGAGCCGGCGCCGGCGGCGGTCCGCGCCTGGGCGCAGTCCCGCAAGATGGACGTCCCGGCCCGCGGCCGGATCCCCAAGCACGTCTACGAGGCGTTCCGCGAGGCGAGTTGAGACGTCCGCTCCGGGCCGGACCGCCGGGGCAGGGTCCGGCGGGCCCGCCGCGAAGGCGAGTTGCACGGCACCCCGGGTGATCGGCTAGAGTCTGGAGCACGCCGAGGGGCGAGGCCGCAAGGCCCCATCCCGAGGAGCGTGCGGGTGTAGTTCAGTAGTAGAACATCCCCCTTCCAGGGGGAAGGCGCAGTGTGCAATTCCTGTCACCCGCTCCGCATCGCTTTACCGGCCACTCTTGTGGATCAGGTACAGTGGTGGCGCGCCGCCCGGTGAAAGCCGAGCGGGAGCAATGCGGACGTGGCTCAGTTGGTAGAGCATCACCTTGCCAAGGTGAGGGTCGCGAGTTCGAATCTCGTCGTCCGCTCGTGAGCGAAGGCCCCGATCTACGGATCGGGGCCTTCGTCGTTCCCGGCCGCCACTCATTCCCCGATGACATTTGTCATGCGGGGCGATGACAGCGCGCACTGCCCCGGCGCCCGCGGCGGCGGAAGCCTTGAGACATGACCGACGACGAGTACGTGATCGAGGCCGACGGCCTGCGCCGCGTCTACAGCGGCGGGTTCGAGGCGGTCCGCGGGATCTCCCTGGGCGTCCGCCGCGGCGAGGTGTTCGCCCTGCTCGGGACCAACGGGGCGGGCAAGACCTCCAGTGTGGAGCTGCTGGAGGGCCTGGCGCCCGCGAGCGGCGGAACAGTCCGGGTCCTCGGGCGGGACCCCTGGCGCGACCGGGCCGCCGTCCGCCCCCGGATCGGGGTGATGCTCCAGGAGGGCGGCTTCCCGTCCGATCTGACCGCCGCCGAGACCACCCGGATGTGGGCGGGCTGCACCACCGGCGCCCGTCCCGTCGCGGAGGCGCTGGACCTGGTCGGGCTCAGCGGCCGGGCCGGCGTCCGCGTCAAGCAGCTCTCCGGCGGTGAGCGGCGGCGGCTCGACCTGGCCCTCGCGCTCCTCGGCCGCCCCGAGGTCCTCTTCCTCGACGAACCGACCACCGGTCTCGACGCCGAGGGCCGGCGCGACACCTGGGACCTGGTGCGCGCCCTGCGGGACAACGGCACCACCGTGCTGCTCACCACGCACTACCTGGAGGAGGCCGAGTCCCTGGCCGACCGGCTGGCGATCATGCACCGCGGCCGGATCGTCACGGCGGGCACCCCGGCCGAGGTCACCGCCCGGCGCCCGGCGCGTATCCGGTTCACCCTGCCGGAGTCCGTCCCCGCCGCCCGGCTGCCGCTGGGCCTGCGGGCCGGGGCGCAGGGGCAGCGGGTCGAGATCCGCACCCACGACCTCCAGCAGGACCTGGGCGAACTCATCGACTGGGCACGGGCGTCGGACGTCGTCCTCGGGGGTCTGGACGCACGGTCCGCCTCCCTGGAGGAGGCGTTCCTCGACATCGCGCAACGGGAACAGCACGGCCCCGAGGACGCTCTCGTCGGCGGGGGCCACCGTGACAGCGGGGACAACGGAGACCACGGAGACTTCGAGGACAGGGTGGTGGGCGTCCGATGACGACCTCGACGGCGACCGTGGGACGGCTCACGGCACTCGGACGGGCCGAGATCACCCTGCTCGTCCGCAACAGGTCGGCGCTGTTCGTCGCCCTCCTGATGCCCGCGCTGATGGTCGGCGCGATCAAGGGCTCCCTCGGCAACCTCGATCTCGACGGCACCGGGCTGACCGTCGCCGGCACGGTGATGACCAGCGGCATCGGCATGGCCCTGCTCTTCGTCGTGCATATGAACCTGGTCTCCGCCTATGTGGCCCGGCGCGAGGACCTGGTCCTCAAGCGGCTGCGCACCGGCGAGGCGTCCGACACCGAGATCCTGACGGGGACCGCGCTGCCCTCGGCGGCGGTCGCCCTCGCGCAGTGCGCCGCCCTGCTCGTCGCCGGCGCCGCGTTCTTCGGCCTCGGCGCGCCCGAGCGGCCCGAGCTCCTGGTCGCGGGCGTGCTGGTGGGCATCGTGATGATGGCCGCGCTGGCCGCGGCGACGGCGGCCGTCACCCGGACCGTGGAGAGCGCGCAGATCACCACCCTGCCGTTCTTCCTCGTCTCCTCCCTCGGCTCCGGCCTGTTCCTGCCGCTGGAGGTGCTGCCCGAGCGGGTGGCCGCGGTGTGCGAGTTCCTGCCGATGACCGGGGTGATGACCCTGGTGCGGACCGGCTGGCTCGGCGGCGCGGACACCGGCGAGGTGACCTGGGCCCTGGGTGCGGCACTGGCCTGGATCGGGCTGGCCGTGTTTGCTGTGCGGCGGTGGTTCCGCTGGGAGCCGCGCCGCTGAGCGGGGCGGGCCTTGAGCGAAGGGGTGCCTTGAGCGGGGCGGTGCCTTGAGCGGGACCGGGAAACGACGGAGGTGAGCGGGACGTGACGGACGCGACGGTGACGGCGGCCGGTCCGGCCGGGGACACGGCGGCCGACGACCGGCCGGCCGCCCGGAAGGGCTGGCGGGGCCGCAGCAGGTTCGCCAAGGTCGACCTCTACACCCGCTGGACGGTCTACGCCCTCCAGTGGGGCGCGGTCCTCGGCACCCTGCTGAACCTGTTCACCCGACCGGTCCGGACGGACGGCCCCCTCCTGCTGGTGGTGCCCGCCCTGCTGCTGGTGCCGCTCAACGGAGTGCTGTGCCACCGCTTCGCCCGCACCGCGATGAACGCCTATCTGGTGCGGCGCCCGATCCCGCCGCGCGCCGCCGCCCCGGCGGCCGCCTCGACCACGGCCCTGATCGTCCTGGTGATCGCGCTCGCGAGCCGGGCCGATCTGACCGGTCTGGTGCCCCTGCTGATCGGCTGCTGCCTGGTGCCGGTCATGAGCGCCCACTGCCTGGTCGCACGGGTGCGCACGGTGGTCCTGCACCAGGCGGCGGTGCTCGCCGTGCTGGCCGCCCTCCTCCCGCTCGGCGGCCAGGACGCCGCGACCACGATCGTCACCGTCGTCACGGTCGGCGTCGTCACCGGCTGGCTCGCGCTCACCGTCCGGCTGTCGCTGTGGGTGCTGGGCGTGATGTGGGAACTGCGGGACGCCCGTGACGTCCAGGCCCGGCTCGCCGTCGCGGAGGAACGCCTCCGCTTCGGCCGCGACCTGCACGATGTGCTCGGCCGCAACCTCGCCGTCATCGCGCTCAAGGCCGAGCTGGCGGTCCAACTGGCCGAACGGGGACGGCCGGAGGCCGTGGACCAGATGACCGAGGTCCAGCGGATCGCCCGCGAGTCCCAGCGCGAGGTGCGCGAGGTGGTGCGCGGCTACCGGGAGGCCGATCTGCGGGCGGAGCTGGAGGGCGCCCGGAGTGTGCTCGCCGCCGCCGGGATCGACTGCACGGTCGGCTTGCCGCCCTCGGAGCGGTCCGCCGCGGAACTCGCCACGCTGTCGCCGCGGGTGCGGTCGGCCCTCGGCTGGGTGGTCCGCGAGTCGACGACCAACGTCCTCCGGCACGGCGACGCCCGGCACTGCGCGGTCACCGTGGACACCTCCCCCGACGCCGTGGAGCTGACCGTGGAGAACGACGGCGCCGCCCCGGCCGGGCCGTCCGTCCCCACTGCCGGTTCCGGCCTCGCGGGGCTGCGCGAACGGCTCCAGGCGGTCGGCGGCACGCTGGAGGCCGGGCCCGTCCCGGAGGGCCGCTTCCGGGTGACCGCCCGGGTCCCGCTGGGCGGCGCGGACCCCGGTGGCCCCCTCTCCGGCACACCCCTGAGCGGCGGCCCCGAGCCGACCGACGACCCCGAGCCCGTCGGCCGCCCCGAGCTGTCCGACGACCCGGGGTTTTCCGACGACCCCGAGGACCTCAAGGAGTCCGTGTGAGCGTGCGCGTCCTGCTCGCCGACGACGAGCATCTGATCCGTGGCGCACTCGCCGCCCTCCTCGCCCTGGAGGACGACCTGACCGTCGTCGCCGAGGCCGCCAGCGGGCCCGAGGCACTCGCCATGGCCCTGGCCCACCGACCGGACGTGGCCGTGCTCGACCTCCAGATGCCCGGCGCGGACGGCGTGACGATCGCCACACGCCTGCGGGACGAACTCCCCGGCTGCCGCACCATGATCGTGACCAGCCACGGGCTGCCCGGCCATCTGAAACGGGCCCTGGCCGCGGGCGTCCGGGGCTTTGTGCCGAAGACCGTGAGCGCCCGCAGGCTCGCCGAGATCATCCGGACCGTCCACAGCGGAAACCGCTATGTGGACCCGGAGTTGGCCGCCGACGCGATCTCCGCCGGCGACTCCCCGCTCACCACCCGGGAGGCCGAGGTGCTGGCCCTGGCCGCCGACGGCGCCCCGGTCGCGGAGATCGCCGCGCGGGCCTCCCTCTCCCCGGGGACCGTGCGCAACTACCTCTCCTCGGCCGCCGCGAAGCTGGGTGCCGAGAACCGCCATACGGCGGTACGTCTCGCGCGGCGGAAAGGTTGGGTATAGTGGGCTCCGCGCTACGGCGCATGCGGACGTGGCTCAGTTGGTAGAGCATCACCTTGCCAAGGTGAGGGTCGCGAGTTCGAATCTCGTCGTCCGCTCCATACGAAGAAGCCCCCGGCGGGATCGCCGGGGGCTTCTTCGTGCGCCCCCGGGCCGGGTGCCGGGCCCGCGCGGGGCGGGGCCGGCACCGGCGGACCGGAAACTGTCAGGACCAGCTCAGGCCCGTGAGGCGCTCGTACGCCTCCACGTACTTCGCCCGGGTCGCGTCCACGACCTCCTGGGGCAGGGCGGGCGGCGGCTGCTCGCTCCGGCGGTCCCAGCCGGAGGCCGGCGAGGTGAGCCAGTCGCGGACGAACTGCTTGTCGTACGAAGGCTGGGGACGGCCCGGCTCCCAGGTGTCGGCCGGCCAGAACCGCGAGGAGTCGGGGGTCAGCACCTCGTCCGCGAGGACGAGGGCGTCCCCGTCGAAGCCGAACTCGAACTTGGTGTCCGCCAGGATGATGCCCCGCTCCCGGGCGATGTCCCGGGCGCGCGCGTAGACGTCGATCGTGGTGCGGCGCAGCAGGGCCGCGGTCTCCGCGCCGACCTGGCGGGCGACCTCCTCGTAGCTCACGTTCTCGTCGTGGTCGCCCACCGCGGCCTTGGTGGCGGGGGTGAAGATCGGCGCCGGGAGCTCGGAGCCGTCCGTGAGCCCCTCCGGAAGGGCGAGGCCGCAGACCGTGCGCGTCTCCCGGTACTCGGCGAGGCCGGAACCGGTCAGGTAGCCGCGGGCCACGCACTCCACGGGGACCATCCGCAGCGAGCGGCAGACCAGGGTGCGGCCCTCCCAGTCGGCGGGGGCGCCGGCGGGCAGCTCGGTGGAGATCACATGGTTGGGGGCGAGGTCCTGGAGCAGCTCGAACCACCACAGGGACAGCCGGGTGAGCACCCGCCCCTTGTCCGGGATCTCGGTGGGCAGCACCCAGTCGTACGCGGAGATGCGGTCGCTGGCGACCATCACGAGGTCGCCCGCCTCGTTCCGGTACAGGTCGCGCACCTTGCCGGTGTGCAGATGCACCAGGCCGGGCACCTGGCGCGGCTCGGGCTTTTCGACGAATCCGGACACGGTTCCTCCCCGTGGAGACATACTACGGCTCCGATTGTCCCGTACGCGGGCGGGACTCTCCTGACCAGGGGTGCGGGCGGGCCCTGTCCGGCCTGACCAGGGGTGCGGGCGCGGTACCCGGCGCGGCCCGGCCCGGCTCAGAAAGTGTTGGGTAATTGATCAACTGCTGCTTGTAGTCGACGGTGGTGATCTTCGCGGTCTGAGAGTTCGCGAAGATCACCGTCATGTG
>NZ_JBEXXN010000043.1:0-57078 GCF_040630445.1 Streptomyces sp. NPDC005805 | reverse complement strand
AGCTGCTGCCGGGGGTGGGGGGGGGGGGGGTGGCCCCCCGCCCCCCCCCCACACACCCCGTCGGCAACGGCTCAGGCCGGCCGCAGCCAGACCGTCGCCAGCGGCGGCAGGGTCAGGGACACCGAGGTCCGCCGGCCGTGCGCCTCCACCGGCTCGGCCTTCACCGGGTCCGCGTTCAGCACGCCCGACCCGCCGAAGCGCTCCTCGTCCGTGTTGAGGACCTCCGTCCACACCGGCACCGACGGCGGCACCCCCAGCCGGTAGTCGTGCCGTACGACCGGCGAGAAGTTGGTGACCGCGAGCAGCGGGGCGCCCGCCCGGTCGAAGCGGAGGAAGGCGAAGACGTTGTCCTCGGCCGCCCCGCCGTCCACCCAGGTGAAGCCGTCCGGCACGGTGTCCTGCTCCCACAGCGCGGGGGTGACGCCGTAGACCGTGTTCAGCTCCCGCACCAGGTCCCGCACACCCCGGTGGTCCGGCTCCGCCGCGTACGACGGGTCCAGCAGCCACCAGTCGGGGCCGTGGCCCTCGGACCATTCGGCGCCCTGGGCGAACTCCTGCCCCATGAACAGGAGCTGCTTGCCGGGGTGGGCCCACATGAAGCCCAGATAGGCGCGGTGGTTGGCGCGCTGCTGCCACCAGTCGCCGGGCATCTTGCTCACCAGGGCGCGCTTGCCGTGCACCACCTCGTCGTGCGAGATCGGCAGGACGTAGTTCTCGCTGTAGGCGTACACCATGGAGAAGGTCATCTCGTTGTGGTGGAAGCGCCGGTGCACGGGCTCGTGCTCCACATAGCCGAGGGAGTCGTGCATCCAGCCCATGTTCCACTTCAGGCCGAAGCCGAGACCGCCGTGGTGGGTCGCCCGGGTCACCCCGTCCCAGGCGGTGGACTCCTCGGCGATGGTGACCACCCCGGGGTTGCGCCGGTAGACGGTGGCGTTCATCTCCTGGAGGAACGAGACCGCGTCCAGGTTCTCCCGGCCGCCGAACTCGTTGGGCGACCACTGGCCGTCCTCGCGCGAGTAGTCCAGGTAGAGCATCGAGGCGACGGCGTCCACCCGCAGGCCGTCGATGTGGAACTCCTCGCACCAGTACGTGGCGTTGGCGACCAGGAAGTTCCGCACCTCCTTGCGGCCGTAGTCGAACTCCAGGGTCCCCCAGTCCGGGTGGGCCGCGCGCTGCGGGTCGGCGTGCTCGTACAGCGGCCGGCCGTCGAACTCGGCGAGCGCCCAGTCGTCGCGCGGGAAGTGGGCCGGCACCCAGTCGACGAGGACGCCGATGCCCGCGCGGTGCAGGCTGTCCACGAGGTGGCGGAAGTCGTCCGGGCTGCCCATCCGGGAGGTCGGCGCGTAGAAGCCGGTGACCTGGTAGCCCCAGGAGCCGCCGAAGGGGTGCTCGGCGACCGGCATGAACTCCACGTGGGTGAAGCCGAGGTCGCTGACGTAGCGAGGGAGCTGCTCGGCGAGTTGGCGGTAGGTCAGACCGGGCCGCCAGGAGGGGAGGTGCACCTCGTAGACGGAGAACGGGGCCTCGTGGACGGGGCGGTCGGCCCGGCGGGCCATCCAGTCCTGGTCCCGCCACTCGTGGTGGGAGACGGTGACGACCGAGGCGTTGGCCGGGGGCACCTCGGTGCGGCGGGCCATCGGGTCCGCGCGGACGGTGTGCGAGCCGTCGGGGCGGGCGATCTCGAACTTGTACAGCGCGCCGTCCCCGACGCCGGGCACGAACAGCTCCCACACGCCCGTCGCGCCGAGCGAGCGCATCGGGAAGCCGGTGCCGTCCCAGTAGTTGAAGTCGCCGACCACGCGTACGCCGCGGGCGTCCGGAGCCCAGACGGTGAACCGGGTGCCGGTGACGCCCTGGTGGGTCATGGGGTGCGAGCCGAGCGCCCGCCACAGCTCCTCGTGCCGCCCCTCGCCGATCAGATGCAGGTCCAGATCGCCGAGTGCGGGCAGGAAGCGGTACGGGTCCTCGGTCTCGAAGCCCTCCGGGTGGTCCGGGTAGGCGACCAGCAGCCGGTACTCCGGGACGGTGCGGAGCGGCAGCACGCCGGAGAAGAGGCCGTCGCCCTCGGCGTTCAGCTCGGTGCGCAGCCCCTTGGCGAGGATCGTGACCCCGGTCGCGTACGGGCGCAGGACGCGGATCTGGACGCCGCCGCGCACCAGGTGGGCGCCGAGCAGCCCGTGCGGGTCGTGGTGCGAGCCGCCGAGCAGCCGCCCGCGGTCCTCGTCGCTCAGCGGGCCGGCGGCGCGGAGGCCGCGGGGGCGGGGGGTGGCGGCGGGCTTCCGCCCCCCGCCGGTGCGGCCGGTGCCGCCGGGCGCGCTCGGCGCACCGCCGGACGCGGAACCGCCCCCGGATGCGGGGGACTTGGCGACGGGGGTGCTCGGCGTGCCGCCGGGCGCGGGACCTCCCCCGGACGCGGGGGACTTGGCGGCGGGGGTGCCGGTGGGTGCGGCCTTGGGACGCGCGGTCGTACCGGTCGCCGACGCCGCCCCGACGCCCGTCTCGGCCGGGCGGGCCGGTGCGGACCGGGCCGCCTTGCGCGCGGGTCCGGAGCCCGCACTCGCGGCGAGCGCGGCGGTCTCCTCCTCGGCGGGCTGCGCCTGCGAGGGCACTTCGGCGCCCCGCCCCGCGCTCGCGCCGAGCGCGTGCTCCTCGGCGGTACCGGGCGTCGCGACGGCCTCCTCGGCGGGACCGGGCACGGTGGCGCTCGCCGGCTCGGTCGCGTCGCGCGCGCCCTCCTGCGCGGCCACGGCTTCGCCGGCACGCTTCCCGCCCTGCCCAACGGGCTCGACCGGAGCCGCCTTCGGCAGGGTGTCCTGCCCGGCTGCGGGCGCCCCGGACCCCTTCCGCGCCCGCCGGGAACCCTGGCCCGCGCCAGGGGCGGCGTCCGCCGCGCCCGCCGGGTCGGGGACGGTGCCGCTTGCCGCGACCGGGCCGTGCCCCGGCCCGGCGTCGGCCTCCTGCGCGGCCACGGCTTCGCCGGCCCGCTTCCCGCCCTGCCCGGCGGCCCGGCTCGCCCCGCGCGAGGCGCCCTCGGCCGGGGCCGCTCCCGGCAGCGCAGCCTGCCCGGCCGCGGTCGTGCCGGACCCCTTCCGGGCCCGCCGGGAGACCGGGCTCGTGCCGTCGCCGGTCGGAGTGGCGGACGGGGCCGCCGCCCCCGGGGCGGACGGGCCCACGCCGAGCGCGTGCTCGTCCGCGTCGCCCGGCGTCGCCGCGGCGCCCGCCTCCGGCGCGTCGCCGGGCCGCTTGCCGGACGCGGCGCGAGCCCCCGAGGCGCCCCCGCCCCCCGCGCGGGCGCGGCGGGCGGGCTTGCGGGTCGCCGCTGGTGGCGGGGTGCCCTCCGGGCCCGGACCCGATTCGGTGGTGTCCGCCCGCTCCGTGGGGCCCGGGGTGGGGTCCGGCGCGGGCGGCTGCGGGGTGGCGGGGTCGGACGTGCCGCGGGACGGGGGAGTACGACGGGGGGTCACGGTTCGGCCTCCTGGGGCGCGAGTTGCGGGGCGTTCGGGGGCGGGTCGGGGTCCGGGGGACGGGACGGGTCAGTCGAGCGACGCCAGCCGCTCGATGGCCGCCATCGGCACCGGCAGCCAGTCCGGCCGGTGCCGGGCCTCGTACACCGCCTCGTACACCGCCTTGTCGGTCTCGTACGCGCGCAGCAGCTCCGGCTCCTCGCGCGGGTCGGTGCCCGAGGTCTGCGCGTAACCCGCGCAGTACGCGTCGCGGCACGCCTGGGCCCAGGCCGGGTTCCAGGGACGGTGGGTACGGGCCGCGTAGTCGAAGGAGCGGAGCATTCCGGCGACGTCGCGGACGGCGGGCTGGGGGCGGGCGCGTTCGGTCAGGGGGCGGGTCGGTTCGCCCTCGAAGTCGATGACCGACCAGGGCGTCTCGCGGGGGCCGCGCAGTATCTGGCCGAGGTGCAGGTCCCCGTGCACCCGCTGCGCGGCCCAGATCCGGCCGCGCCGCCCGAGGGCGGCCACCGCGTCGAACGCGGTCCGCAGCCGGGGCGCGTACGGCTGGAGGGCCGGTACCGTGCGGGCCGCCGCCTCCAGCCGGGACGCCATCTGCGCGGCCAGCTGCTCCGCCTGACCGCCGCTCAGTTTCACCACCGGCAGCGCGTCGGCGAGCGCGGTGTGCACCTCGGCGGTGACACCGCCCAGTTCACGTGCCTCGGTCCGGAAGGAGTCCCCCGAGGCCAGGGCGTCCAGGGCGAGGACCCAGCCGTCCCGGGACCCGTGCAGGAACGGCTGGAGCACCCCCAGGGTGAAAGGTTCCGGCGTGGCGGCCCGGTACCAGGCGACCGGCGCGGGCACCCGCTCGCACCCGGCGCGGGCCAGCGCGAGCGGCAGCTCCAGGTCCGGATTGCGCCCGGGGTGGAGGCGGCGGAAGACCTTGAGGATGTACGTGTCCCCGTACACCAGCGAGGAGTTGGACTGCTCCGCGCCCAGTGGTCTCGGGGCCAGGCCGCCGGGGATGGCCGGCGCCCCGTCGAAGCGCTCGAAGTGCAGCGGGCCGAGGGTGCCCGGGGTGCGCAGCCGTTCCAGCAGCAGGGCCGCGAGCCGGGGGTCGTGCGTCCCCTCGTAGAGGGTGAGCCCGTCCAGCGGGCCCCCGCCGACCCGGCCGATGAGGGCGTGGGCCAGGGCGGGCGGCAGGGTCTTCCGCGTCCCGACGAGGAGTTGGTAGCAGTCGCCGGTGGACCCGGCGGGCTGATCCGGCTGCCGGACCCCGACGAGCAGATGCAGCAGGCCCGGTCCCGGGCCGCGGGCGGGCAGGAGTTCGGTGGCCGAGACGAGGGTGAAGCCGGTGAGGGCGGAGCCCTTCCCCGCGAACCACCGCTGCTGGGGCAGCCAGGGGCGCAGCAGCGGTGCGAGGGAGGGAAGCAGAGCGAGCGGAGCCTGGATCGATGCAGCCTCCGACATGGGCATCGCGTCCTTTCCCCGGGTACACCACGAATGCGCAAAGTGTCCCGGATTGCAGCGGTTGCTGTCCGGCGGCGCGCGGGGATGAGGTGGAGAGTGCCCGGTGCGGGGCGACGGAAACCGCCCCGCCGGAGCAAGGGCGCCTTTCGGACAATCGGCGCCCCGGCTCCCGACGGACGGTCAGGAGGTGCCCGGCGGATCAGGGCCGGACACCTCCTACGCCGGTGCCGCCCCCGTGCCGCCCGTACCCCGCGCGTCGCCCGTCGCCGTGCCCGGCGGCAGGCCCGGCGCGGCGTCCTTGCGCAGGCGGAACCAGTAGAAGCCGTGCCCGGCGAGGGTGAGCAGATACGGCCACTGGCCGATCGCGGGGAAGCGGACCCCGCCGATCAGCTCCACCGGGTGGCGCCCGGCGAAGGCGCGCAGATCCAGCTCGGTCGGCTGCGCGAACCGCGAGAAGTTGTGCACGCAGAGCACCAGATCGTCCTGGTACTCGCGCAGGAACGCGAGCACCGCCGGGTTGGACGAGGGCAGTTCCGTGTACGAGCCGAGACCGAAGGCCGGATTCTGCTTGCGGATCTCGATCATCCGGCGGGTCCAGTGCAGCAGCGACGACGGCGAGGACATCGACGCCTCGACGTTGGTGACCTGGTAGCCGTAGACCGGGTCCATGATCGTCGGCAGATAGAGCCGGCCCGGGTCGCTGGAGGAGAACCCGGCGTTCCGGTCGGGCGTCCACTGCATCGGGGTGCGCACCGCGTCCCGGTCGCCCAGCCAGATGTTGTCGCCCATGCCGATCTCGTCCCCGTAGTACAGGATCGGGGAGCCGGGCAGGGAGAGCAGCAGGGCGGTGAACAGCTCGATCTGGTTGCGGTCGTTGTCGAGCAGCGGGGCGAGCCGCCGGCGGATGCCGATGTTGGCCCGCATCCGCGGGTCCTTGGCGTACTCCGCGTACATGTAGTCGCGTTCTTCGTCCGTGACCATTTCGAGGGTCAGCTCGTCGTGGTTGCGCAGGAAGATGCCCCACTGGCAGTTCTTCGGGATGGCCGGGGTCTTGGCCAGGATCTCGGAGACCGGGTAGCGGGACTCGCGGCGCACCGCCATGAAGATGCGCGGCATGACCGGGAAGTGGAACGCCATATGGCACTCGTCGCCGCCGGACGGGTAGTCGCCGAAGTAGTCGACGACGTCCTCGGGCCACTGGTTGGCCTCGGCCAGCAGGACCGTGTCCGGGTAGTGGGCGTCGATCTCCTTGCGGACCCGCTTCAGGAAGGAGTGGGTGCGCGGCAGGTTCTCGCAGTTGGTCCCCTCCTCCTGGTAGAGGTACGGGACCGCGTCGAGGCGGAAGCCGTCGATGCCGAGGTCCAGCCAGAACCGCAGGGCGGAGACGATCTCCTCCTGCACCGCCGGGTTCTCGTAGTTGAGGTCCGGCTGGTGGGAGAAGAACCGGTGCCAGTAGTACTGCTGGCGTACCGGGTCGAAGGTCCAGTTGGACGACTCGGTGTCCACGAAGATGATGCGGGCGTCCTGGTACTGCTTGTCGTCGTTCGCCCAGACGTAGTAGTCGCCGTAGGGCCCGTCCGGGTCGCTGCGGGACTGCTGGAACCACTCGTGCTGGTCGCTCGTGTGGTTCATGACGAAGTCGATGATGACGCGCATACCGCGCTGGTGGGCCGCGTCGACGAACTCCACGAAGTCGGCCAGGTCGCCGAACTCCGGGAGCACCGAGGTGTAGTCGGCGACGTCGTAACCGCCGTCGCGCAGCGGGGACTTGAAGAAGGGCGGCAGCCACAGGCAGTCCACGCCCAGCCACTGCAGATAGTCCAGCTTGGCGGTGATGCCCTTCAGGTCGCCGATGCCGTCGCCGTTGCTGTCCTGGAAGGAGCGGACCAGGACCTCGTAGAAGACGGCCCGCTTGAACCAGTCGGGGTCGCGGTCGCGGGCGGGGGTGTCCTCGAAGGTGTCGGGGACGGGCTCGTTGACGATCATGATGTGGGTGACCCTCCGGTCTGCGGGGTGGGTCGCAGGGTGACGATGTGCGCGGGCGTGACACCCGGCTCTAGGCGCACATAGGTGGCCCTGCCCCAGTGATAGGTCTCGCCGGTGAGCTCGTCGCGCACCGGTACGGTCTCGTGTTCTTCGAACCCGAGTCTCGGCATGTCCAACGAGACCGTCGCCTCCTGGGTGTGGTGGGGGTCGAGGTTCGCCACGACGAGCACGACATCCGTTCCGGACCGCTTGGAGTAGGCGATCACCGCGTCGTTGTCGGCGTGGTGGAAGTGGACGTCGCGCAGCTGCTGGAGCGCGGGGTGGCGGCGCCGCAGCCGGTTCAGCAGGGTGATCAGCGGGGCGATGGTGCGGCCCTCGCGTTCGGCCGACTCCCAGTCGCGGGGCCGCAGTTCGTACTTCTCCGAGCCGAGGTACTCCTCGCTGCCGGGCCGCACGGCGGTGTTCTCGCACAGCTCGTAGCCCGCGTAGACGCCCCAGGACGGGGAGAGGGTCGCCGCGAGGACGGCCCGGGTCTCGAAGGCCGGGCGGCCGCCGTTCTGGAGGTGGGCGTGCAGGATGTCGGGCGTGTTCACGAAGAAGTTGGGCCGCATGACGGAGGCGGAGTCCCCGGCCAGCTCCGTGACGTACTCCGTCAGTTCGTGCTTGGTGTTCCGCCAGGTGAAGTAGGTGTACGACTGCTGGAAGCCGACGGCGGCCAGGGTGCGCATCATCGCCGGGCGGGTGAACGCCTCCGCCAGGAAGAGGACGTCCGGGTCGGCGGCGTTGATCTCCCCGATGACCCGCTCCCAGAACACCACCGGCTTGGTGTGCGGGTTGTCGACGCGGAAGACGCGCACCCCGCGGTCCATCCAGAAGCGCAGGATCCGTACGGTCTCCGCGACCAGTCCGGGCATATCGGCGTCGAAGGCGATCGGGTAGATGTCCTGGTACTTCTTCGGCGGGTTCTCCGCGTACGCGATGGTGCCGTCGGCCCGGTGGTGGAACCACTCCGGGTGCTCCTTCACCCAGGGGTGGTCCGGGGAGCACTGGAGCGCGAAGTCGAGCGCGACCTCCATGCGCAGCGAGCGCGCGGCGCGCACGAAGTGGTCGAAGTCGGCGAGGGTGCCGAGATCCGGGTGGACGGCGTCGTGGCCGCCGTCGGCCGAGCCGATCGCCCAGGGCACGCCGACGTCCTCGGGCCCGGCGGTCAGGGAGTTGTTCCGGCCCTTGCGGTGGGTGGTGCCGATGGGGTGGATCGGCGGCAGGTACACCACGTCGAAGCCCATGGCGGCGACGGCGGGCAGGCGCTCGGCGGCGGTGCGGAGGGTGCCGGAGACGGGCGGCGCGCCCTCCTCGACGACGGCGCCCTCGGAGCGCGGGAACAGCTCGTACCAGGAGCCGTACAGGGCGCGCTGCCGCTCCACCCGCAGCGGCAGCTCGGCCGAGGAGCTGACCAGTTCGCGCAGCGGGTGGCGGCCGAGTGCCGCGGCGGCCGCGGCCGAGCGGGCGGCGGCGAGCCGGTCGGCGGGGGAGCGGTCGGTGTCGCGCAGGGCGTCCGCGACGGCGAGGACGGACTCCCGGCCGTCCTTCTTGGGGACGCCGGCCGCCGCGCGCTCGTACAGCGCGGCGCCCTCGGCGAGGACGAGTTCGGTGTCCGCGCCGGCCGGGATCTTGATTCCGGCGTGGTGGTGCCAGGTGGCGACGGGGTCGCTCCACGCCTCCACCGTGTACGTCCAGTCGCCCTCGGTCTCCGGGGTGACGAAGGCGCCCCAGCGGTCGGTGCCCGGGGCGAGTTCCCGCATCCGGGTGAAGGGGCCCGGGCGGCCCTTCGGGTCGCGCAGCACCACATTGGCGGCGACCGCGTCATGGCCCTCGCGGAACACGGTGGCGGTGACCTCGAAGGTCTCACCCGCCACCGCTTTCGCGGGCCGTCTGCCGCAGTCGACGAGCGGGCGTACGTCCAGGACGGGGATACGGCCAATGAGCGAGTTCACAACATCACCTGGGGGCTGTGCGGACAGGGCGGGTCGAGCACGAAGGCGTGAAATGCGCGGTGTGTGTCTAATTTGTAACTGCTCGGCAGGTGGCTGGCCGGGTGCGGGCATGTCGGCTCCAGTCCGCGTTCACTCGGGTGGACGGAACGGATGCGATCGGGGGCGTGCTCGCGTGCGTACCGGATGAGCCTTCCCCCGGTCCCCCGGGGGGCAATCCGGCTATCTGTTAACTTTGCCGCCCGTAGCGGCCCGCACAAGACACACGAAAAAGGACCGGCCGTCACATGGACGGAACCGGCCCTTCCCGCGGCCCTCGTATACGGGCCGTTCCTCATCCTGCTCAGGCGGATTCCGCCGTCCGGGCGGATGCCCCCGACCACACCTGCCACGGTTGGCGCGCCACCCACTCCTCCACCGGGGCCGGCTCCACGGCCAGCGCCTTCGTCCAGGCGCCGCCGTCGTCGGCCATCAGATCGGGCTCCGCGCCGCTCGCCATGCAGTGGTAGATTCCGGCCACTCCGCGCGCCGTCTCCGGTCCGATGATCTGGGCGAGCGCCCGCTCGAAGACGTCCGGTTCGAGTGCCCGGTACTCCACCGCGCGCCCCAGTCCGCGCCCGAACGCCTCCGCGAGCTCGGCGCCCGTGAGGCCCCGCGCGCCCCCGATGTCGAACGTGCGCCCCCCGGCCCCCTCGGCGGTGAGCGCCGCCGCCACGGCCCGCGCCAGATCGGTGTGGGAGAGCCAGGCGGCCCGGCAGTCGGCCGGCAGCGGGTACGCGAGCACGCCCTCGTCCACCAGGGCCGGCCCGTTCCACGGGCTGAAGAGGTTGTCCAGATAGACCGGCGGGCGCAGCACCACCAGCTCGGTGCCGCTGTCCGCGAGGCCCTCCCGCAGCACCGTCTCCACCAGCCGCCGGGTCTCGAACGCGGCCAGCCGTGTGGTCCGCTCCGGGACGCGGGTGTTGGCGTTGTAGACGATCCGCTCCAGCCGGGCCCCGCGCGCGGCCTTGGCGATGTGCTGGGCGTAGCGCATCACCTTCTCCGCCTCGTACACCAGCGGCATCGTCACGGCGGCGTGCGTCGCGCCCTCGAACAGGCGGCGCACGTCCTCCTGGCGGCCCAGGTCGCCGTCCGCCACGAGGACCCCCGGCAGGGCGGGGCGCTCCGCCTCGGGCCGCCGGCTGATGGTGCGCACCCGGTGACCCAGGCCGGCCAGCAGCCGGGCCGCCGCGCCGCCCTGGTGACCCGTCGCCCCCACCACGGCGACGCGCATCGGAATGTGATCGGACATGAGTGTGAAACGCCCTTCGATAAGGTGTGCGTGTTGCCGCGAGCGGCTGTTCCAGGCTCGCGGGGGCGAGTTCGGCCGATCAATTAACAATCCGGGGCGGGGGTTGAAGGATCGTCCATGGAACGACCACCGGGACCGACCCAGAGCGAACGCGGCCGTGACGACCGGGGCACGCGCGGCCAGAACGCGCGAGACCCCGACACGCGCGAGCGTGAACGCGAGCGCGAGCGCGACGACCTGCTGAGCGAACTGCTCAAGCCACTGCGCCTCACCGGCGTCTTCGACAGCCGCTGGTACGTGCGCGCGCCGTGGGCCATCGAGGGGGACTCCGAACAGAGCTGCGCCGTGCTCCACTTCCTCACCGAGGGCGGCTGCTGGATCACCGCCGAGGGCCATGCCCCCGTCGAACTGCACGAGGGCGACCTCGCCCTCTTCCCCACCGGCACGGCGCACCGCCTCGCCGACCGCCCCGACCGCCGAGGCGTCTCCCTCGCCGCCGTGCTGCCCGAACGCACCCCCGGCACCTCGGGGGAGATCCGCATCGAGGGCGACGGCCCGGTCAGCCGGCTGCTCTGCGCGGGGCTCCACTACGACGAGAGCGCGGCCGGCAACCTCTACAAGGCCCTCCCGTGGGCCCTGGTCCTGGACCGCTCCCAGATCGACCGGGAGCCGCTGCTCCGCGACACCCTGCGGCTGCTCGCCACCACCGACCGGCCCGTCGGCCCGGGGGACCGGCTGATCACCCTGCGCGCCTTCGAGATGGCCCTGGTCCTCGCGCTGCGGCCGCTGCTGCGCGAACTGGCCGACAAACCAGCCGCGTTGCCGGTCCTCGGGCATCCCGGCATCAGCAAGGCGATGGTCATCGTGGCCACCCGGTTCGCCGAGCCGTGGACCATCGAGTCCCTCGCCCGCGAGGTCGGCATGTCCCGTTCCGCGTTCACCGCCGCCTTCCGCGAACTCGTCGGCGAGGCGCCCGCGCGGCATCTGACCGGCCGGCGGATGCAGGAGGCGGCCCGGCTGCTCGACGAGACCGTGCTGCCGCAGTCCGCCGTCCCCGGCCGGGTCGGCTACCAGAGCGCGGTCGGCTTCCACCTCGCCTTCCGCAAGTGGTACGGCATGACGCCCGGCGAGTACCGCAACCGGGGCGCGTCCGCCGCATGACTGGCCGGTTCTTAAGGACCGCTGGACGGTCGTTCATTGCCGGGCGCCGCCGGGGCCCTGTTGGCTCGGCTGAAACCCGTCGTCCGCGGTTCTTTCGGTTCGAGGAGCAACGTTGACCAGGTCCGGCCAGGAATACCTCGCCTCGCTGCGGGACGGACGGGAGGTGTGGCTCGACGGCGAGCGCGTCGCCGACGTCACCCGCCACCCCGCCTTCCGGAACACCGCCGCGTCGATCGCCCGGCTCTACGACCTCGCGCACGACTCCGCGCACACCGCCGAGCTGACCGAGGACGGCGTGCACCGCGCCTTCCTGGTGCCGAGGGACCACGCCGGACTGGTCGCCCGCCGCCGCGCCCACAAGGTCTGGGCCGAGGCGGGCTACGGCTTCCTCGGCCGCACCCCCGACTGCATGGCGGCCGGCGCGACCGGCTTCGCCGCCGCCCCCGGGGTCTTCACCACCGGTGCCTTCGACGGCGCGGACCACGCCCGCGCCTGGCACCGCCGGCTCGCCGAGGGCGACCTGTACGCCGCGTTCACCCTGACCAACCCGCAGTCCGACCGCACCCGGCCCGCATCCGAGCAGGAGGAGGACGACCTCGTCGTCCGCGTCGTCGCCGAGAAGGACGGCGGGATCGTGGTGCGCGGCGCCAAGACCATCGGCACGGCCGCCGTCTTCGCCGACGAGGTGGTCGTCGGCACCATCGAACCCCTCGCCCCGCAGGACGTGGAGCACGCCCTCAGCTTCACCCTGCCCCTCGCCACCCCCGGACTGACCCTCGTCTCCCGCACCTCCTACGAGGGCCGCGCCCGCAGCGTCTTCGACAACCCGCTCTCCGCCCGCTTCGACGAGAACGACGCCCTGCTCGTCTGCGACGACGTCTTCGTCCCCTGGGAGCGGGTCCTGACCTACCGGAACACCGACACCACCTTCCGGATGTGGTGGGACACCCCCGCGTACGTGAACTTCGTGCACCAGGGGGCCACCCGCTTCTGGACCAAGCTGGAGTTCCTGACCGGCCTCGCGATCCTGCTCACCCGGGCCAACAACACCCATGAGCTGCCGCAGGTCGTCCAGGCGATCGGCCGGCTGATGGGCCGGGTCGCGCAGGCCAAGGCGTTCGTCCTCGCGGCGGAGGCGTCCTTCGAGGAGGTCGACGGCGGACGCGGCGGGGTGCGGCCCGGCAAGGAGATCTCCTACGCCCAGCGCATCGTGGCCGGTGAGCTGTACCCGGCCGCCCTCCAGGAGATCAAGCTGCTGGCCGGCGGCGGCGTCATCCAGCTCCCCGCCTCCGGGGCCGATCTGCTGCACCCGGAACTCGGCCCGCTGGTCCGCAAGTACATCCGCTCGCCCGGGCACGGCGCGGAGGAGCGGATCAAGCTCCTCAAACTCGCCTGGGACGCCCTCGGTTCGGAGTTCGCCGCCCGCCACGAGCAGTACGAGCGCTTCTACCACGGCGCCCCGCACGTCTACCTCACGCAGCAGGCGTGGGAGGGCGACACCGCGAGCTGCGAGGCCCTGGTCCGGTCCTGCCTCGCGGGCTACGGGCTGTCCGAGGGGACCGTGCGGCCGGGCCACGGGCTGTCCGAGGAGACCGTGCAGCGGTGAGAGCCGACACGACCGGGCGACCGGCCGGCGCCACCGCACCGGCCGGGGCCGCACTGATGGTGCTCGCCGCCATGCAGCTCCTGCTCATCATGGACACCGCCATCGTCAACGTGGCCCTCCCCTCGATCGGGACGGACCTCGGCACCGGCTCCGCCGGACTGTCCTGGGTGGCCAACGCCTACCTCATCGCCTTCGGCGGGCTGCTGCTCCTCGGCGGGCGCGCCGCCGACCTGCTGGGCCACCGCCGGGTCTGCCTCACCGGCCTCGCCCTGCTCGCCGCCGCCTCCGCGGCGGGCGGGATCGCCCAGAGCGCCGCCCAGCTCACCGCGGCCCGCGCCGCCCAGGGCGTGGGCGCGGCGCTCGCCGGGGCGGCCGCCTTCGCCGCCCTCCTCGCCCTCTTCCCCGACGGCCCCGGACGCCACCGGGCCCTCGGGGTGTTCGCCGCCATGGGCGGGCTCGGCGGGGTGCTGGGCACGGTCCTCGGGGGCGTCCTCACCGACCTGGCCGGCTGGCGGGCCACCTTCTGGCTCAATGTGGCCGCGGCCGGTCTGCTCGCCGTGGGCGCGCTGCGGGTCCTCGGCCCCGCGTCCCGGCGGCGGGACCAGGGCGCGGACCTCGGTGGCGCGCTCACCGCGACCGGGGGGCTCGCGCTGCTCGCGTACGCCCTCGTCGGCGCCGGGGACGCGGGGTGGACCGGGGCGCGGACGCCGGGGGCGCTCGCCGGGGCCGCCGCCCTGCTCCTCGCGTTCGTCCTGCTGGAGCGCCGGGCCGCGCACCCGCTGGTGCCGCCGGACGTGCTGCGCCGGCCCGCCCTCGCCCGGGCCAACGTGCTCGCCGCCCTCGCCCAGACGACCCTGTTCCCGATGTTCTTCGTGGTCAGCCTCTACCTCCAGCGCTCCCTCGGCCACTCCCCGCTCACCGGCGGGCTCGGCCTGCTGCCGCTCTCCCTCGTCGTGGTCGCCGTCGCCCCGCGCACCGGCGCCCTGATCGGCCGGTACGGGCTGCGGCCGGTCATGACCTGCGGCTTCGTCCTCCTCGCGGGCGGGACGGCGTGGCTCGCGCTCGCGCTGCGGGCCGACGGCGGCTTCGCCGGCACCGTCCTCGCCCCCAGCCTGGTCCTCGGCGTCGCCCTGCCGCTGGTCATGGTCACCACCAACGTGGCCGCCACCGCCGGGGCCGCGCCCGGGGAGACCGGGCTCGCCTCCGGACTGGTCAGCACCAGCCAGCAGTTCGGCTCCGTCCTCGGCCTCGCGGTCGCCGTCGCGGTGATCGGCGCGGGCTCCGCCGGGGGCGGGGACGGGACCGAGGGCTTCCGGTACGCCCTGCTGGCCGGCGCCGCGTTCGCCGTGCCGGCCGTCCTGCTCGCCCTCCGGCTGCGGCTGCCCGGGACCGCCATGGCGCCGCCACGCCAGGACCGGGTCGGCCGGGCCGTGGAGTGACCCGGGGCGGGCGCCCGGCCGGGGCCGTGCGCGCCGCCGCCCCGCATCCACCAGTGAACCGACCCGAGGGGACAGTCCGTTGACCCTGAACGACCTCGTCGTGCCCGCACCCGAGCCGCTGGACGACGCCCGCCACCGGGCCGAGCCGCGCTACCGGATAGCCGAGATACGCGCCGCCGACCCGCTCGGCGCGGACCCGCTGCTCGGGGCCCTCCCGGCGATGAACGCGGCCGCCGACGTGCCCGCGCTCGCCGTCGCCCTGCGCGCCCTGCTGCCCGAGCCGGAGCGCGCCGCGTCGTTCTCCGTCGTCGACGCCCTCGCCGCGATGCGGGACCTCGGCATCCTCCTGGGGTCGCTGAAACGTCACGGCACCGAGCCGCTCGCCGCCGTGCCGGAGGCCCTGCCCGTCCTGCGGCTGCTCGGCCGCCGCACCGACATGGTGCCGCGCGACACCGTGCACCACTACACGGCCTGGAACCCCACCGGCCCCCGGCAGCGGATGTACACCGGCGACCCGATGGAGGGGAATCTCCAGGACGCCGTCCGGATGGTCTTCCCCAGCCTGGTCGCCTGCCTCGACACCTGCGCGGAGCTGGCCCGGCTGGAACCGTACGACCCCGCCTTCGCCGAGGCGCTGGACCGCACCGCCGGGCATGTCGCCCGCATGGTCGACTCCATCGACTTCACCGTGGCCCGGGTCTCGCCCGAGTTCTTCGCCCGTGAGCTGCGCTCCTACTTCGAGGAGGTGGACGTCGCCGGGGAGGACCTCCTCGGCCCCGCCGCCGCGCAGGTCCCCCTCTGGCTCGTCGATCTGACGCTGTGGCAGTGCGACCGGAGCGACGACGCCTACGACGCCTTCCTCGACGACTCCGTCCGCTACAGCCTTCCGTCCTGGCGCGCGCACCACGCCGTGCACCGGGGCGGCGTCTCGGCGGTCTCCAAGCTCTCCGCGGCCTTCAGCTGGGAGGGCACCGGCTCGGTCCCCGCCTCGCTCGCCGCCTCCGCCGTGGCCCTCGCCCGGGTGCTGCGCCTGCTGAAGACCTTCCGCGCCCGGCACATCACCATCGCCCGCAAGGCGTACAGCGAGGAGGTCCGCCTCTACGACGTGGGCAGCGGGGGCGCGCCGGTGGCCCTGCTGCGCTCCGTGCTCGACCTGACTCGTGCCAACGAGACGCTGGTGCGCCGCTCGATACGGGGCTCCGGTACGGCGGCACCCGACGCCACGGCCCGCGCCGCCCGGCACTGACCGGCGAGAAGGAGAGCACCGAGCAGACTTTCGAGGAGACCCGTCCCCATGACCCACATCATGATCGTCGGCGGTGGCGTCGCCGGCCTCACGGCGGCACTCGCCCTCCACGCGGCCGGATTCGCACGGATCACGGTCGTCGAGGCCGCCCGCGAGATCCGCCCGGTGGGCGCCGGCCTGAACCTCATGCCCAACGCGGTCCGCGAACTCGACGCCCTCGGCGTGCTCGGCGCCGTCGAACGCGGCGCCGTGCGCACCCGGGAGCTGCGCTACTACCACCGCAGCGGCTCCCTGATCTCCCGCGACCCGCGCGGGCTGCGCGCCGGCTACCTCTGGCCCCAGCTCTCCGTGCACCGCGGCGAACTCCAGCGCGTCCTCGCGGAGGCGGTGCGCGCCCGGCTCGGACCGTCCGCCCTGCTCACCGGGGTCCGGGTCACCGGCGTCGAACCGCTGCCGGACGGCATGCCGGAAGGGCGGCCCCGGGTCACCCTGGAGTACCGCGACGGCGCCCGGCGCGGCAGCGCCTCCCTGGAGCCGGACCTGCTGATCGGCGCCGACGGCATCCGCTCGGCGGTCCGCGCGGCGCTCAACCCGGGGGAGGGCGCGCCGCCGTGGAACGGGGCGGTCATCTGGCGCGGGGTGTCCCGGATGCCGGCGGAGCGGGCCGGGACCTTCATGTTCATCGCGGGCGACGACACCCACAAGGCGGTCGTCTACCCGCTCACCGAACCCGGCACCGAGGGCACGGTCCAGGTCAACTGGGCCCTGCTGGGCCCGGGTTCGGCGGCGCACGACGCCGAGGACGGCGCGTACCGGGGCGACTGGAACCGGGCGGTCGACGTCGGCGACTTCGCCCACCGCTTCGCGGGCTGGGAGTTCGGCGGGGTCCGGGTGGCCGAGGTCCTGGCGGCGGCCGAGGCGGCGTACGAGTACCCGATGGTTGACCGGGAGCCGCTGGCGTCCTGGACCTGCGGCCGCACCACCCTGATCGGGGACGCGGCCCACGCGATGTACCCGGTCGGCTCCAACGGCGCCACCCAGTCCGTCGTCGACGGCCGCGCCCTCGCGCACGCGCTGGCCACCCACCGGGACCCGGTCGCCGCCCTCGCCGCGTACGAGGCCGACCGGCGGCCCGTCACCACCGCCCTCCAGCGCGCCAACCGGCGGCAGGGCCCGGAGGTCGTCATCAACCTCGCCCACGAGCGCGCCCCCGGCGGCTTCCGGGACGTGGACACGGTGATCCCCCCGTCCGAACGCGCCGCCATCGCGGCCCGGTACGCGTCCCAGGGCGCCTTCGACCGCGAGACGGTGAACGCGGGCTCGCCGTACGGGGTTCCGGCGCGGGGGCGGGCGCGCTGAGGGGACCGAGCGCGCCGACGGGACCGGGCGCGGGGTGCGGGGCGGGGTCCTGACGGACCCCGCCCCCGACCGCGTGCCCCCCGGCGAGCCCCCGGGGCCGCTGTGCGCCCTCCCCCGCGGGCCGGCGGGCCGCTACGGTCGTGCGCGACGAAAGCGGACGGACGACACGTCACCGCCGTGCGTCCGCTCAGATGCGTATATCCCCTGCGAAGGTGGGACCTGTGAAGGCCATTCGTCGTTTCACCGTCCGTCCCGTCCTGCCCGAACCCCTGCGACCGCTCGGTGACCTGGCGCGCAATCTGCGCTGGTCCTGGCACACCGAGACCCAAGAACTGTTCCGTTCCGTCGACCCCGAGGGGTGGCAGGCCGTGGCCGGCGACCCCGTGCGGCTCCTCGGCGAGGTGTCCGCCGCCCGGATGGCCGAGCTCACCAGGGACCGGCGCTTCCTGCGCCGGCTGGCGGCCGCCGCCGACGACCTGGACGACTACCTGGGCGGCCGCCGCTGGTACCAGAGCGCCGGCGCCGGCGAGGACCCCTCCCGGTTCCCCGCCGCCATCGCCTACTTCTCGCCCGAGTTCGGCGTGACCGCGGCCCTGCCGCAGTACTCCGGCGGCCTCGGCATCCTCGCCGGCGACCACCTCAAGGCCGCCAGCGACCTCGGCGTCCCCCTGATCGGCGTCGGACTCCTCTACCGGCACGGCTACTTCCGCCAGTCCCTCTCCCGGGACGGCTGGCAGCAGGAGCACTACCCGGTCCTCGACCCCAACGAGCTGCCCGTCTCCCTGCTGCGCGAGCAGGACGGCACCCCGGCCCGGGTGACCCTGACCCTCCCCGCCAGCCGGCTGCTGCACGCGCACATCTGGATCGCCCGGGTCGGCCGCGTCCCGCTGCTGATGCTCGACTCCGACGTGGAGGGCAACACCCCCGCCGCACGCGATGTCACCGACCGGCTGTACGGCGGCGGCAGCGAGCACCGGCTGCTCCAGGAGATGCTCCTCGGGATCGGCGGGGTGCGCGCGGTGCGCGCGTACTGCCGGATCACCGGGCACGCGGAGCCCGAGGTGTTCCACACCAACGAGGGCCATGCCGGGTTCCTCGGCCTGGAGCGCATCCGGGAACTGGGCGAGGCGCCCGGCCTCGGCTTCGACGCGGCCCTGGAAGCGGTGCGCGCCGGGACCGTGTTCACCACCCACACCCCCGTCCCGGCCGGTATCGACCGCTTCGACCGCGACCTGGTCGCCCGCCACTTCGCGGACGGCGCGGAGCTGCCCGGCGTCCCCGTCGACCGCGTCCTCCAGCTCGGCGCCGAGAGCTACCCGGGCGGCGAGGCGGGCGTGTTCAACATGGCCGTGATGGGCCTGCGCCTCGCCCAGCGCGCCAACGGCGTCTCCGAACTGCACGGCGCGGTGAGCCGGGACATGTTCGCCGGGCTGTGGCCGGGCTTCGACGCCGCCGACGTGCCGATCACCTCGGTCACCAACGGCGTCCACGCGCCGACCTGGATGGCCCCCGAGGTCTTCCGCCTCGGCGCCCGCCAGATCGGCGCGGGCCGCGCGGAGGACGCCCTCTCGGTCGGCGGCTCCTCCCGCTGGGACGCCGTCGCCGAGATCCCGGACGCCGACATCTGGGAGCTGCGCCGCTCCCTGCGCGAGCAACTGGTCGACGAGGTGCGGCAGCGGCTGCGCGCCTCCTGGCGGCAGCGCGGCGCGGGCGAGGCCGAACTCGGCTGGATCGACGGGGTGCTGGACCCGGACGTGCTGACCATCGGCTTCGCCCGCCGTGTCCCCTCGTACAAGCGGCTCACCCTGATGCTGCGCGACCGGCAGCGGCTGACCGAGCTGCTGCTGCACCCGACCCACCCCATCCAGATCGTGGTCGCCGGCAAGGCCCACCCGGCCGACGACGGCGGCAAGCGGCTGGTGCGCGAGCTGGTCCGGTTCGCGGACGACCCGCGGGTGCGGCACCGGATCGTCTTCCTGCCCGACTACGGCATGGCGATGGCGAAGAAGCTGTACCCGGGCTGCGATGTGTGGCTCAACAACCCGCTGCGCCCGCTGGAGGCGTGCGGCACCAGCGGGATGAAGGCCGCGCTCAACGGGTCCCTCAACCTCTCGGTCCTGGACGGCTGGTGGGACGAGTGGTTCGAGCCGGACTACGGCTGGGCGATCCCCACCGCCGACGGCGCGGCCACCGACGAGGACCGCCGCGACGACCTGGAGGCGGCGGCGCTGTACTCCCTGATCGAGGACCGGGTCGCGCCCCGCTTCTACGACAAGGGCGCGGGCGGGCTGCCGGACCGCTGGATCGAGATGGTCCGCCGCACCCTGAGCACCCTGGGCCCCAAGGTGCTCGCGGGGCGCATGGTGCGCGAGTACGTGGAGCGGCTGTACGTCCCGGCCGCCGGGGCGCACCGGGCCCTGGACGCCTCCGCCGCCGAGGCCCTGGCCGAGTGGAAGGCGCGGGTCCGGGCGGGCTGGCCGCGGGTCGCGGTGGAGCACGTCGAGGCGGTGGACCAGGACGCGGGGGCGGGCGGCGCGGCGACGGCCGGGCTCGGCTCCACGCTGATCCTGCGGGTGCAGGCCACCCTCGGTGACCTGGGGCCGGACGACGTGGAGGTGCAGGCGGTCGCGGGCCGGGTCGACTCGGACGACGCGATCCGTGACGGCCGGACCTTCCCGCTGAAGCCGGCCGGCGGGCCGGACCTGGACGGCCGCTGGACCTACGAGGGCCCCCTCGCCCTGGACCGGACCGGCCCGTTCGGCTACACCGTCCGGGTCCTGCCCGCCCACCGCCTGGTCCCGGCCGGCGCGGACATGGGCCTGGTCGCCCTGCCGGCGGAGGCGCCGGACGGGGTGGGGCCGAAGGCGGGGGTGCTGCTGCGCTGAGGGGCGCACCCGCACCACCCACGGCGCACCGCTTCCGCGAGCGGTGCGCCGTGCGCGTGGGCCGTGCCCCGGGCGGCGGGATCGGGTTCCGCCGCCCGGGGCACACCCGCGCTCAGGGCTGATCCGGCCGCCCTGCGGTGATCGCCGCCAGCGTCTCCCGCACCCACTCCTCCACCGCGCCCTTGTCCACGCCGAGGGAGGACAGCGGGCCGGTGCCGTCCTCCGCCTCCAGGAGGGCGAGGAGGATGTGCTCGGTGCCGATGTAGTTGTGGCCCAGGCGCAGGGCCTCGCGGAAGGTGAGTTCCAGGGCCTTGCGGGCGCGGGCGTCGTACGGGGCGATCTCCGGGAGGTCGTCGGCGGCCGGGGGCAGCGCGGCGGCCGCCGCCTCGCGGACCCGGGCCGCGTCCGCGCCCCGGGCGGCCAGGGCCCGGACGGCGAGACCGTCCGGCTCGGCGAGCAGACCCAGTGTCAGGTGCTCGGGCCCGACATGGGTGTTGCGGGCCTCGCGCGCCTCGTTCGACGCGGCCGCGACGACGTTCCGCGCCCGGGCGGTGAAGCGGCTGAAGCCCTGGCTCGGGTCCAGGTCGAGCGGCTGGTCGGACTCCTTGGTGACGAAGCGCTTCTGGACGGCCTGCTTGGAGACCCCCATCGACTTCCCGATCTCGGTCCAGGACGCGCCGGAGCGGCGGGCCTGGTCCACGAAGTGGCCGATGAGGTGGTCGGCGATGTCCCCGAGATGATCCGCCGCGATGACCGCGTCGGAGAGCTGGTCGAGGGGCTGGGTGTGGGCCTTCTTGATCGCCTCGATCAGGTCGTCGAGGCGTACGGGATGCGTCAGACGCACGGGCTCGGTCATGCGACAACCTTAGGTTGACGACTCCTGGGTCGTCAACCACGGGTTGACGATCCGGGAGTCGTCGTCGGTCCTCGTCAGTCGCGCCGGATCAGCTCCGGGTCCACCCGGCGGCCGACCAGCGGGAGGGTCGCCAGCGCGGTCGTCACCAGCACCCCCGCCGCCGCGCCCGCCAGCACCGGCAGCCCGGCCGTGTCCCAGCGCACCTCGGTGCCCGCGGTGATCAGATAGCAGGCCTCGGCGAGCTTGCCCAGCAGGAGGGCGAGCGCCAGGCCGATGCCCAGCGGCACCACCACCTGCAGGCACTGCACGGCCCGCAGGGTCCGGGCCCGGGCCCCGAGCAGGGTCACGGCGGTGACCTGCGGCCGCCGCTCCACCGCCCGGTCCGTGACGGAGACCGTGAAGGCCGCCGCCCCGATGGCCAGCCCCATCACCATGCCCAGACCCAGCAGGGTCTCGATCACCGCGATCTGCTGGAGCCCCTGGACGTTGACCCCGAGAGGTACGACCTCCGCCGTGGGGGCGACGGCCCCGATGCCGTCCAGGACACCGCGGACGGCGTCCGGGTCCGAGCCGCCGGACAGCACCAGCTGCGCCGACTCGGGCCGGGCGCCCGCGGGCAGCATCGACGGCGGGACGAGCACGGCGGCCGAGCCGACCGCCGAGGGGCTGGGCGCCCGGAAGACCACTGCCTCGGACGGCAGCGTGATCTCCAGGGTCCGCTTCCCGCCCGGCGCGTCCAGCCGGTACGGGAAGGCGGCACCGGGCACGACGCCGGGGTCCGTACTGGAGTTGGGGTCGACGAGCCGCAGCACCCGTCCGTCCGCGCAGCCATCGGACTGCCGGACCAGGCGCTCCAGTTGGGCGCAGGTGGCGACCAGGGCGGTGGCCCGGGAGCTCGTCTCGTCGCCCTCGGCCTCCAGGTCCGCCCAGGAGTCCATGGTCAGGGCGCCGGCCCGTACGCCCGGCACCTCCGTCAGCTCGCGCTGCTGGGCGGGGGTGATGCCCGACAGGGGCAGGGCGTAGTCCTGGGTGGGTCCGGAGGGGCGGGTGACCTCCGCCAGCTGGATCAGCACGCCCTGGCCGAGCGAGGCGGCGAACACCAGCAGCACCAGCCCGGAGACGACCCGCATCGTGCCGCCCGGCTCCACCTCGTTGCGCCGCATCGCGAGGCTCAGCGCCAGGGAGTCCGCCGAGCGGGCCACCCGCCGGGCCACCGTGTGGGAGATCAGCGGCAGGGTGGTGACCAGCCCGACGCCGGTGAGGAGCACCCCCGCGAGGATCAGCGGGGCGTTCAGCCCGAGATTGGACGCGGGACGTCCGGCGAGGTCGGTCGCGCAGTACCCGCAGACGATGCCGAGCCCGGTCACCAGCAGCAGAGCCCCCCACTTCGACGGCGGCCCCGGCGGCGCGGTGCGCCGTACCGCCAGCGGCCGGGCCGCCGCGTCGCGTCCGCCGGCCCGTCCCGCGAACCAGGCGAGGGCCGGGCAGCCGATCAGGCAGACGGCGACGGTCGCCGCGGAGAGGGCGCCGTCCTCGGGGTACCAGCGCAGGCTGGGCAGACCGGTCCGGGACATGACCTGGTTGAGCACCGCGTACTCGGCCAGTCCCAGAAGGGCGCCGATCAGCGCGGCGACCACGGTCTCGGCGGCGTTCACCCGCTGGGTGCCCCTGATGCTCAGTCCGAGCAGCCGCAGCGAGGCGAGCCGGCGGGTGCGGGCGGCGGCGGACAGCCTGGCGCACACCGAGAGGAAGATGCCCAGCGGGAGCAGGACGAGAGTGCCCAGCGCGAACCGGAGATTGCCGAGGGTGGACGGTTCGACCGCCGGGGACGGCGCGTAGGGGTACCCGAAGCCGGTGAGCGTGCGCGCCTCGCCGGTGATCCGCTCGGGGCTCGTGCCGACGTAGGCGAACAGCTCATCGGGGTGGGCGAGGCCCGCGGGCCCGATGGTGCCCGCCACCGTGCCCGGCAGCCGTCCCTTGATGCCGGGCTGCTCGCGCAGCAGATCGCGTACGCGAGGGGAGACGAACACCTCTCCCGCGCGGGGGAGTTCGTCCAGGCCGGGGGGTGCGGGCCCGGTGGCCGTCCCGCCGGTGGTGCCCCGCGCGACGAACACCCGGGTGAAGGGCTGTGAGCCGTAGGGGTCCGAACGCTGGAGGACGAGGGGCGCGCCCGCCGTCCGCTCCGAGACGGTCTGGGGCTCGCGGTCGGCGGCGCGGCCGTCGTGGGCGTCCAGGATCGCGGGGATGGTGAGGACGAGGGCGAGGCAGCAGACGCCGAAGGAACTGCCGGCGGCCATCAGCAGGAAGCGCACGCGGCTGCCGCGGCCCGCGCCGAACAGCAGTCGCAGACCGAGCAGGAACTCCCTCACGCGCCGGCCTCCGTGGCTCCGGCGCGAGCCGCGGCCTCCGCGGTGAGCCGCCCGTCCGCCATCGTGTAACGGCTGTCCCCCTGGGCCGCCACCGCCGGATCGTGGGTCACCAGCACGACCGCGGTGCCCTGCGACCGCGCCAGTTCGAGGAACTCGCGCAGCACGGCGGCGGCGTTGGCGCTGTCCAGCGACCCGGTCGGCTCGTCCGCGAACACCACGGCCGGGCGGTGCACCAGGGCGCGGGCGACCGCCACCCGCTGGCTCTGCCCGCCGGACACCTGGGACGGCCTGCGCTCCCGCAACTCCTCGATACCGAGCCGCTCCAGGACCTCCCGGGCCGCCGCCAGCGCGGGCTTCTTGCGCATCCCCGCCAGGCGCAGCGGCAGGGCGGTGTTCTCCTCGACGGTGAGTTCGGGGAGCAACTCCCCGTACTGGAAGACGAACCCGAAGCGCTCGCGGCGCAGTGCGCTGATGCCTTCGTCGTCCAGGTCCGCGAGCGAGCGCCCCTCGAACAGCACCCGCCCCCGCGCGGGCGCCAGGACCCCGGCCAGGCAGTACAGCAGCGAGGACTTGCCCGATCCGCTCTGGCCGCTGATGACGGCCACTTCGCCCCGCCCGACGCGAAGCTGCGCGTCGCGCACGGCGGGACGGCTGCCGTAGGAGAGGTCGACTCCTTCGGCGGAGAGTACGACTGACGTGCTGATGGCTTTCCCCCGCTGGCCATGGTGCTTCCAGGGCGACGAGAACACTACGTGGAACGGTCGACGCACACCGCGCCGCCCGCCCCCTGGGAGGGGGCGGGCGGCGCGCACGTGGTGTGGTGCGGGGCGGGGCCGGTGGGTCAGAAGGTGAGTTTCCAGCTGTTGATGCGGCCCGTGTCGTAGCGGTACACGTCCTGGACGCGGAGCTTCCAGGCGCCGTTCGCCGTCTCGGAGGAGGCGTTGACGGTGTAGGTCGCCCTGACGTTGTCCGCGGAGTCGGAGCCGCTGCTGTTCTTCAGGCGGTAGGCCGTGCCGTCCGGGGCGAGGAGGTCGATGACCAGGTCGCCGCGGTAGGTGTGGGTGATGTCCACGTCGACCTTGAGCGCGGCGGGCGCGTTGCCCGTGCGGCCGGTGACGTCGATGGTGGAGGTCACCGCGGCGCCCGCGTCCGGGATGGCGACGGGGGTGGTGTTCTCGTAGACGCCGCCGGGCTCACCCGGGTCGCCGCCGCCGGGGCGGGAGCCGACGTTGATGCCGGCCCAGGCGTCCGTGACGGCCTTGACCTCGGGGCTGCTCGCGCCGTACAGCTCGGTCGCCACCGCGAGGGTGCCGGTGCGGGCGCCCGCGTAGTCGGTACGGGAGTTGAACTTCGTGGTCAGCGCCTTGAACCAGATCAGCGCCGCCTTCTCCCGGCCGATGCCGGTCACGGGCAGGCCGTCGGAGGTCGGCGAGTCGTAGTTCACGCCGTTGATGGTCTTGGCGCCGCTGCCCTCGGAGAGCAGGTAGAACCAGTGGTTCGCCGGGCCCGAGGAGTAGTGGACGCCGATGTTGCCGATGCCCGCGTACCAGTAGTCCTTGGAGGAGCCGTCCTTGCTCGGCTTGTCCATGTAGCGCAGCGGGGTGCCGTTGCCGCGGATGTCGATCTTCTCGCCGACCAGGTAGTCGCCCTGGTCCTGGGGGTTGTTGGCGTGGAACTCGACGGCCGCCGCGAAGATGTCGCTGGTCGCCTCGTTCAGGCCGCCGGACTCGCCGCTGTAGATCAGGCCCGCGGTGTTGGAGGTCAGGCCGTGGGTCATCTCGTGCGCGGCCACGTCGATCGAGGTGAGCGGCTTGGCGTTGCCCGCGCCGTCGCCGTACGTCATGCAGAAGCAGCTGTCCTGCCAGAAGGCGTTGACGTAGTTGTTGCCGTAGTGGACCCGGGAGTACGCGCCGACGCCGTCGCCCCGGATGCCGGAACGGCCGTGCACGTTCTTGTAGTAGTCCCAGGTCAGGGCCGCGCCGTAGTGCGCGTCCGCGCCCGCGGTCTCCGGGTTGGACGGGGTGCCGTCGCCCCAGACGTCGTCGGAGCCGGAGAACAGGGTGCCGGTGCCCGAGGTGCCGCGGTTGAGGTTGTTGGTCCTGTGGTTGCCGCGGGTGGTGTCGGTCAGCGTGTACGAGGGCGCGGTGCCCAGCGTCACCTGGCCGCTGTACTGGGTGTTGCCGGTGCCGTTGTGGACGGCCTGCCACTCGAAGAGCTTCGCGCCGGTGGCGGCGTCGGTGACGACGTGCAGCTCGTTCGGGGTGCCGTCGTGCTGGAGGCCGCCGACGACGGTCTCGTAGGCGAGGGTCGGGCTGCCCGAGCCCATCCACACGACCTTGCGGGGCGCCCGCTCGGCCTTCGTCGCCTTGGAGCCCTCGGCCTTCGCGGCGCCGAGGGCCTGCTTCTCGGCGGTCGCCGCGGGGACGTCCGCCGTGGTGTCCACGCCCGCGAGCCGTGCCGGGGACGCCTTGGTGACCGCCTCGGTCGCCCCGGCGGGGGACTCCGCGACCACGAGGTCGCCGCCGAGGACCGGCAGCCCTTCGTAGGTGCGCTCGTAGCGGGTGTGCGTGGTGCCGTCGCGGTCCTGGACCACGTCCCGGACGACGAGCTTCTCCTTGGCCGTCAGGCCGATCTCCTTCGCGGTGGCGGCCGTCGTCGCGGACGCCTCGCGGATCAGCTCCGCGCGCTGCGAGGGGGAGAGGCTCTTCGGGAGCGCGCCCGGATCCGCCTGCGTCTGCTGCGCGGCGGCGGGGGCCGCGGCGGGCTGCGGGGCGGCGGAGGCGCCGGTCTGGAATCCGACCGCGATCATGGCGGCCGACGCGATGAGGGCTCCGGTCGCGGTGGCGCGACGGCGATGCGTGGGTCTCACGCGAACTCCTTCTGCGAGGGGGGTACCGGCCGGCTGGGTGGGCGGGCCGGGCGTGCAGTGGGGCATTCGGAGCGGTGATGCGTGGAACGGGGGAAGAGTGGCAGCCGTGAGCGGTTCCTGTCAGGAGCGCGACAAGAACTTGGCCGGAAGTCGTCCGGTCCGTGAAGGTCGTTGTTCGTTGAGCGGACATTTCAGGGGTATGACGGCCCCCCTCGGCGCGGAGTTCGCCCGCACCGGCGCGGCAAGGCCGCGGGTGGTCCCGGCGGGGGCGCGGATTGTGACGGGAGGGTTGAGTGTGACGCCGCGTCCCACCCGCACGCGCCCCCGGCGCATGGCCGGATCCGTGCGCCCCCGAACCCGCCCCGAACCCGCCCCGGACCCGCTCCTGAATCCCCTCCTGAATCCGTCCCGCGCCCGGAACCCCGGCCTCCGTCACACCGGCGCACACCGGCGCGGGAGCCCCGCCCGATGGCCCCGCGGGCCGGGCTCCCCGGTGGCCCGGAGCGCCCTGCCCGTCACTCCCGCCCCTCAGTCCACCCCCGTCAGCCCACCAGGCTGTCCCGCCAGGCCCGGTGGAGGCCCGCGAAGCGGCCCTCGTCGGCGATGAGGGCGGCGGGCGGGCCGTCCTCGACGACGCGGCCGCGGTCCATGACGAGCACCCGGTCCGCGATCTCGACCGTGGAGAGGCGGTGGGCGATGACCACCGCCGTGCGGCCGCGCAGGACCGTGTCCATGGCCTGCTGGACGGCCCGCTCCCCGGGGATGTCCAGGGAACTCGTCGCCTCGTCCAGGATGAGCACCGAGGGGTCCGCCAGCAGGGCGCGGGCGAACGCCACCAACTGCCGCTGGCCCGCCGAGATCCGCCCGCCGCGCTTGCGCACGTCCGTGTCGTAGCCCTCCGGCAGGGACGCGATGAAGTCGTGCGCCCCGATCGCCTTCGCCGCCTGCTCGATCTCCGCCCGGGTGGCGTCCGGACGGCCGATCGCGATGTTCTCCGCGACCGTCCCGGAGAACAGGAACGCCTCCTGCGTCACCATCACCACGCCCCTCCGCAGCTCCGGCACCGCCAGCTCGCGCAGGTCCGTGCCGTCCAGCAGGACCCGGCCCTCGGTCGGGTCGTAGAACCGGGCCAGCAGCTTGGCCAGGGTCGACTTCCCGGCGCCCGTCGAGCCGACGACCGCCACCGTCTGCCCGGCCGGGATCGCCAGATCGAACCGCGGCAGCACCTCGCCACCCGTCCGGTACGCGAACGAGACCCCGTCGAAGACGACTTCCCGCCCCGGGCCGTCGCCCGCCGGGGCGGGCAGTTCGCGCGGACGGGCCGCCTCCGGCACCGAGGGCACCTGCGCCAGCAGACCCGCGATCTTCTCCAGCGACGCGGCCGCCGACTCGTAGGAGTTCAGGAACATCCCCAGCCGGTCGATCGGGTCGTACAGCCGGCGCAGATAGAGCACCGCCGCCGCCAGCACACCGAGCGCCAGGGTGTCCCCGGCCACCCGCCACGCACCCCACAGCACCATCGCCGCCACCGCCGTGTTGGCGACCAGCCGGGAGCCGACCACATAGCGGGCCATCTCCAGCAGCGAGTCCCCGTTGCTGCGCTCATGACGGTGGTTCAGCGCCCGGAAGGCCGCGTCATTGGCCCGCTCCCGGCGGAACGCGCGCACCGGCCGGATGCCGTTCAGGGTCTCCGCGAACTTCACGATCACCGCGGCGATCGCGGTGGACCGCGCGGCGAACACCTTGCGCGCACGCCGCCGGTAGAGCCGCACCAGCAGATACAGCGGCACGAACGAGGCCACCGCCACCGCACCCGTCCCCAGGTCCAGCCAGAGCAGCATCGCCGAGATGTAGACGAACGACAGCACCACGGCCATCAGTTCCTGGAGGCCCTCGCTCAGCAGTTCCTGGAGCGACTCCACGTCCGCGGTGGACCGCGAGATCAGCCGGCCCGAGGTGTAGCGCTCATGGAAGTCGACGCTCAGCGCCTGGGCGTGCCGGAAGATCCGGCCGCGCAGATCCAGCAGCGCGTCCTGGTTGACCCGGGCCGCGGAGCGGATGAACGCGTACTGGAGGACGCCCCCGGCCAGCGCGCACACCGCGTACCCGGCGGCGACGGCGACCAGCGGGCCGTGGTCACCCGCCCGGAACGCGGGCACGCCCCGGTCGATCGCGTACGCGACGAGCAGCGGACCCGCCTGGACGGCGGCCTGCTGGAGCAGCAGGAACAGGGCGGTGAGCGCGACCCGGGCGCGGTGCGGCGCGAGCAGCGACCGCAGCAGCGCGCCGGTCGCCCCGGGCGGGGCGGGCAGCGCGTCCCGGTCGAAGGGGTCCGAGGCGTCCGGGTCCGAGGCGTTCGGGTCCGAGGCGTCCGGGTTCGAGGGCCCGGAAGGCGGGGCCGGCCGGGAGGGGCCGGTGGGGGACGCGGGGGGCTCGGGGCGGGCCGGGTCGCCCGCCCGCTCCTCCACCGCGCTCGTCGTCGGTTCCGCCGTCACCGGGCCGTCCTCTCCGTCTCCGTCTCCGCCACCGTCTCCGCGCCCGCGTCCGTCTCCGCGCCCGCGTCCTTGGGCCGCCGGTCCGCCCCGGACATCAGCCACGCGTACTCCGCGTTGGTGCGCAGCAGTTCCTGGTGTGTCCCGACCGCCGCGATCCGCCCGCCGGACAGCAGGGCGACCCGGTCGGCGAGCATCACCGTCGACGGCCGGTGCGCCACCACCAGCGCCGTGGTCCGGGCGAGAACCTGCCGCAGCGCCGCCTCGACCAGCGCCTCCGTGTGCACGTCCAGCGCGGACAGCGGATCGTCCAGGACCAGGAAGCGCGGTTCGCCGACCACCGCGCGGGCCAGCGCCAGCCGCTGCCGCTGACCGCCCGACAGGCTCAGGCCCTGCTCCCCGACCTGGGTGTCCGCCCCCTTGGGCAGGGTGTCGACGAAACCGGCCTGGGCGATGTCCAGCGACCGCCGCAGGGCCTCCTCGTCCGCGTCCTGACCGGCGCCCATCAGCACGTTCTCCCCGACGGTCGCGGAGAACAGCGTCGGCTCCTCGAAGGCGACCGAGACCAGTTCGCGCAGCCGCTCCCGGGGCAGGGCGGTGATGTCGCGGCCGTCGAGGGTGATCCGCCCGGAGGTCGGATCGTAGAGCCGGGGGACGAGCGCGGTCAGGGTGGTCTTGCCGCTGCCCGTGCCGCCGACGAGGGCCATCGTCTCGCCGGTGCGCACATGCAGGTCGACGGGGCCGAGGACCGGGGCGGAGCCGGGCGGGGCGTCCGGGTAGCGGAAGGTCACGCCCTCGAAGCGCAGTCCCTCGCGGTGCGTGCCGCCCTCCCCGGGACCGGTGCCGGGGAACGCGCCCGCCCGGTCGCCGTCGTCGGCCTCCGGCTCCGCGTCCAGCACCTCGAAGTACCGGTCCGCCGCCGTCGCCGCCTCCTGGCTCATCGCCAGCAGGAAGCCGATGGAGTCGATCGGCCAGCGCAGCGCCAGCGCCGTCGACAGGAAGGCCACCAGCGTGCCCGCCGACAGGTCCCCGTCGGCCACCTGCACCGTGCCCAGCACCAGCGCCGCGCCGATCGCCAGCTCCGGCACGACCGTGATCAGCGCCCAGATCCCGCCCAGCAGCCGCGCCTTCTCCAGCTCCGTGCCGCGCAGCCGGCCCGCGAGCCCCCGGAACGCCTCCGACTGGCTGCGGTGCCGCCCGAAGCCCTTGACGATCCGGATGCCGAGGACGCTCTCCTCCACCACGGTCGTCAGATCGCCCACCTGGTCCTGCGCCCGCCGCGCGACCAGCGAGTACTTCGTCTCGAACAGCGCGCACGCGATCACCAGCGGCACCACAGGACCGAGCAGCAGCAGCCCCAGCGTCCACTCCTGGGCCAGCAGGATCACGAACCCCACCAGGATCGTGGTGCCGTTGACCAGGAGGAAGGTCAGTGGAAAGGCCAGGAACATCCGCAGCAGCATCAGGTCCGTGGTCCCGCGCGACAGCAACTGGCCCGAGGCCCAGCGGTCGTGGAAGGCCACCGGCAGCCGTTGCAGATGCCCGTAGAGGTCGGCGCGCATGGCCGCCTCCACACCGGCGAGCGGCCGGGCGACCAGCCAGCGCCGGAAGCCGAACAGGACCGCCTCCGCGATGCCGAGCAGCAGCACCACCAGCGCGCCCAGCCACACCCCGCCCGGGTCACGGTCCGCGACGGGGCCGTCCACCATCCACTTGAGGACCAGGGGGATGACGAGGCTGAGGCAGGAGGCCACGACCGCGACGAACGCCGCGCTGAACAGCCGGGCGCGCACCGGCCGCACATACGGCCACAGGCGCAGCAGGGAGCGCACGGCGGACCGCCGCTCCACGTCCGGGGCCGGCGGGGTGGGGGTGGGAAGTGAAGTGGGCATCAGCACCGAGAGTACGGTTCACCACTGACAGACTCATCTGTTTTTCGCGCGGCGCCGGTGGCCGTGGGCGCGGTCGTACCGCCGTATCAACCGATCGGCCGATGCGGCTTCGAGCGCGACGGACGATACCGCCGGCCCCCGCCCGACGGGACGCTGTGCGCATGGCGATTGTCGAAGTGAAGGGCCTGCGCAAGGCGTACGGCGTACGGCCGGTCGTGGACGGGATCGGCTTCGCGGTCGAGGAGGGCGAGATCTTCGGAATCCTCGGCCCGAACGGCGCGGGGAAGACCACCACCGTGGAGTGCGTCGAGGGGCTGCGGGTCCCGGACGCGGGCACGGTCTCCGTCTGCGGCCTGGACCCGGTCGCGGACCGGGACCGGGTCACCCGGCTGCTCGGCGCGCAGCTCCAGGAGAGCGAACTCCAGCCGAAGATCACCGTCCGGGAGGCGCTGGAGCTGTACGCCTCCTTCTACGAACACCCCGCGGACTGGCGGGCGCTGGCGGAACGCCTCGGGCTGACGGACAGGCTCGGCACCCGGTTCGCCAAGCTGTCCGGCGGGCAGAAGCAGCGGCTGTTCATCGCGTTGGCGCTCGTCGGCGCGCCCCGGGTGGTGGTGCTCGACGAACTGACGACGGGCCTCGACCCGCGGGCCCGCCGGGACACCTGGCGGCTCATCGAGGAGATCCGGGACGGGGGCGTGACCGTCCTGCTCGTCACGCACTTCATGGAGGAGGCCCAGCGGCTCTGCGACCGGGTCGCCGTCATCGACCGGGGGCGGGTCACCGCGCTCGACACCCCGGCGGGCCTGATCGGCCGGGCGTCGGCGTCGACGGTCATCTCCTTCACGCCGTCCGCACCGCTGGACGAGACGGAACTCGCCCGGCTGCCGCAGGCGGTGTCCGTCGAGCACCGGGACGGCCGGATCGTCGTCAACGGCACCGACGAGACGGTGGACGCGGTGGTCTCCCTGCTGGCCCGCCACCGCATCACGGCGGCGCGGCTGCGGGTGGCGGACGCGTCGCTGGACGACGCGTTCCTCGACCTGACGGGGCGGCAGCGCCCGACCGGCCCCGCCCCGACCCCCGTACCCCTCCCGGACGAAGGAAGCCTTCGATGACCTCACCGCACCACCCCCCGACCCCCGGCCGTGACCGGGCCGATCGCCCGGCCCTGGGCAATCGGGCCGCCGGCCCCGGCCCGGACCCGGCCGCGCCTGGGGCCTCCGGCCCGGTTTCCGGCCCGGTCGGGGCCGGTCGCCCGGCCTCCGGCCGTCCGGTCGTCGCCTCCGGACCGGACGCGCCCGCGCGAGCCACCCCAGGTGCGGACTCGGCCGCGCGGGCGGCCTCCGGCTCGGGATCGGCCCATGACCCGGTCGGGGCCGGTCGCCCGGCCGCCAGTCCGGTCGCCGCCTCCGGCGCCGGACCGGACCCGTCCACGCGAGCAACTCCCGGCCCGGACACGGCCGCGCCGGCGGCCCCGGGCACGGGCGCGGCCTCCGCCTCCGGCGCGAGCCCGGCGGCAGCCGCCGTTCCGGCGGTGGGCCGCGCCGGTGCGCGGCGGTCGCGGGGTGCCGGGGGTGCGGTGCTGCGGGCCGAGGCGCGGCTCTTCGGGCGGGAGCCCGGGTCGCTCTTCTGGATCGTGCTCTTTCCGACCGTCCTGCTGCTGATCCTCGGCATGATCCCCTCCTTCCGGGAGGCGTCCGAGGACCTCGGCGGCAAGCGGGTCATCGACCTCTACGTCCCCGTGGTCGTGCTGCTCTCCACCGTCATGGCCGGGCTCCAGGCCATGCCGCCGGTGCTCACCGGCTACCGCGAACGCGGCATCCTGCGGCGGATGTCCGCCACCCCCGTGCGTCCGTCCGCCCTGCTCGGCGCGCAACTCGCCCTGCACGGCGCGGCCGTCCTGGTCGCGGCCGTCCTCGCGCTGGCCGTCGGCCGGATCGCGTTCGGCGTCGCGTTCCCCGCGCAGCCCGCGGGGTACGCGCTCGCGCTGCTGCTGACCGCCGCCGCGGCCCTCGCGCTCGGCGCGACCGTCTGCGCCGTGTCGCGCACCCAGAAGATCGCGACCGCGATCGGCTCCGTGGTCTTCTTCCCGAGCATGTTCGCGGCCGGGGTGTGGGTGCCCGTCCAGGCGATGCCCGGCGCGCTCCGGGACGTGGTCGCCTTCACGCCCTTCGGCGCGGCCTCCCAGGCACTGGACCGGGCCGCCTCGGGGAGCTGGCCGGCCTGGGCGGACCTGGGCGTGACCGCGCTCTGGGCCGTCGTCCTCACGGCCGCCGCCGCGCGCTGGTTCCGCTGGGAGTGAGGGGTCGGGAGTGAGGAGCCGGGAGTGAGCACGGTGACGGGGCCGGGGGCGCCCGGGCGGGAGAGGGAGACTGACGGCATGGGAGTCCCGAAGGCCACCCCGCGCCCCCGTCCGCCCCCGCGCCGCCCGCCACCCCGACCACCCCGACCACCCCGACCACCCCGACCACCCCGCAAGGACAGGACCGCTGGGAGCAGTTCATCCGCCTCGGGCCCTGGATCCTGCTGGCCGTCGGCACGGTGACCGCCGCCGCCACCGCCCCCGCGCTGATGACCCCGGCCGAGATGTGGGCGGCCGGCGGTCTGACCCTGGTGGCGGTCGCGATCGAGTGGGGTTGGCGCACGATCAGCCGCGACCACCCCGTCCCGTCCGCCCCGGAGGAAGGGGAACCGGCGTACGCGGTGCCCGGCCGGGTCTACTTCGTGCTGCGCACCCTCGTCGGCTTCGCCCTTACCTGGTTGAACCCGCTCTTCGCCGTCTACGCGGTGATGGGCTACTTCGACTCGGTGCACCTGCTGCCGCCGCGCTGGGCCCGCGCCGGGCTGCTGGCCACCGCCGTGACCGTGGCGGGCTCCCAGTCGGGCGGCCTGCCGCCCGCCGAGGCCCTCAACTGGATGCTGTTCGTCGCCCTGTTCGCGCTCAACGGCACCCTGTGCCTGGTGTTCGTGAACATCGGTCTCCAGGAGGACGAGCGCGCCCGGCAGCGGCTCGCCACTATCGCCGAACTGGAGTACGCCAACGCGCGGTTGGCGCAGGCGCTGGACGAGAACGCCGGGCTGCACGCCCAACTCCTCGTCCAGGCACGGGAGGCGGGCGTCGCGGACGAACGCCGCCGGCTCGCGGCCGAGATCCACGACACGATCGCCCAGGGGCTCGCGGGCATCATCGCCCAGCTCCAGGTGGTCGCCGCCGCCAAGGACCCGGCCCTCGCCCGGCAGCATCTGGACCGGGCCGCGGCTCTGGCCCGGCACAGCCTGGGCGAGGCCCGCCGGTCCGTGCACAACCTCGCCCCGGCCGCGCTGGAGCACGACAGCCTGCCCGAGGCGCTGCGCAAGGCGGTGACCGCCTGGTCGGACGACCACGGGGTGGCCGCCGCGTTCACCGTGACCGGCACCGAGGAGCCGCTGCACACCGAGGTCGCGGCGACCCTGCTGCGGATCGCGGAGGAGGCGCTGGCGAACACCGCGCGGCACGCGGCGGCCGGCCGGGTGGGCGTGACCCTGTCCTACATGGGCGACGAGGTGACCCTCGACGTCCGCGACGACGGCCGGGGCTTCGACCCCGGTGCCCTGCCGCCCCGTTCGGCCGACGGCGGCTTCGGCCTCGCGGGCATGCGGGCCCGCGCGGAGCGGATCGCGGGGACGGCGGAGGTCGAGTCCGAACCGGGCCAGGGCACCGCGGTGTCCGCTCGCGTACCGTTGGTCCGCCATGGCTGACGACTCCCTCACCTCCATCACCCTGATCCTCGTGGACGACCATCCCGTCGTCCGGGACGGCCTGCGCGGCATGTTCGAGTCCGCGCCCGGTTTCCGTGTGCTCGGCGAGGCCGCCGACGGCGAGGAGGGCGTGGCCCTCGCCCTCCGGCTGGACCCGGACGTCGTCCTGATGGACCTGCGGATGCCCGGCGGCGGGGGAGTGGCGGCCATCGCCGAACTGGTCCGCCGCGGCGCCCGGTCCCGGGTGCTGGTCCTCACCACCTATGACACGGACACCGACACCCTGCCCGCGATCGAGGCGGGGGCCACCGGCTACCTCCTCAAGGACGCCCCGCGCGAGGAGCTGTTCACCGCGGTGCGGGCCGCCGCCGAGGGCCGGACCGTCCTCTCCCCGGCGGTCGCCTCCCGCCTGGTCTCCCGGGTCCGCCGCCCGGCCGCCCCGGAGGAGGAGCAGCTCTCCGCCCGGGAGCGCGAGGTGCTGGAGCTGGTGGCGCGGGGCACCTCGAACAAGGAGATCGCCCGGGAGCTGTTCATCAGCGAGGCGACGGTGAAGACGCATCTGACGCACATCTTCGCCAAGCTGGGCGCCCGCGACCGGGCGGCGGCGGTGGCCACGGCGTACGACCGCGGCATCCTCGGCCCCGCCGCCGGCTGACCCCAGAGGGACGGACCTGCCGGACGGGTTCAGGCCGACCCGCCCGGCAGGTCCGGTAAGGCTACCCTAAGTTGAACCGGTGCCGCCGCCTCCGTCGCCGCCTCCGTCTCCGTCTCCGTCCCTTGCCCGGTCCCCGCTCTCGCCTCCGTCCGGAACGGCCGCCTCCGAAAGCTCCGCCCCCGGCAGCACCCGCAGCAGCAGCACCGACCGCGCCGGGACCGTCACCGTCGTGCCGCCCGCGTACACCGTGCCCGGCGGCTCGGTCTGGTCCTCCCGGGAGGTGTCCACCACCAGTTCGTACGCCTCCGCCCACGGCCGGCCCGGCAGGCGGAACGGCACCGGGGTGTGCGCCGCGTGCAGGACCGTCAGGAAGCTGTCGTCGGTGACCTGTTCACCCCGCGCGTCCCGCCCGGGGATGTCCCGGCCGGAGAGGTACAGGGCCAGCGCCGCGGAGGGTGCGTACCAGTCGGACTCGGTCATCTCGGTGCCCTCGGGCGTGAACCACGCCAGGTCCCGCAGCCCGTCCGGGGCCTGCGGGCGGCCCGAGAAGAAGGCCCGGCGGCGCAGCACCGGATGCGCGTGCCGCAGGGCGAGCAGCCGGCGGGTCAGGGCCAGCAGCTCCTGCCCGCCCGGCTCCTGCGGCAGCGACCAGTCCAGCCAGCTGATCTCGTTGTCCTGGCAGTACGCGTTGTTGCTGCCGCGCTGGGTGCGGCCCATCTCGTCGCCCGCGACCAGCATCGGCACCCCGGTGGAGAGCAGCAGCGTGGTCAGCAGGTTCCGCAGCTGCCGCCGCCGCAGCGCGTTGACCGCCGGGTCGTCGCTGTCGCCCTCCGCGCCGCAGTTCCAGGACCGGTTGTCGTCGGTCCCGTCCCGGTTGCCCTCGCCGTTGGCCTCGTTGTGCTTGTGCTCGTAGGAGACCAGGTCGCGCAGGGTGAAACCGTCGTGCGCGGTGACGAAGTTGACCGAGGCGTACGGGCGGCGCCCGCCCCAGGCGTACAGGTCGCTGGAGCCGGACAGCCGGTAGCCGAGATCCCGTACGTCGTGCAGCGCGCCGCGCCAGAAGTCCCGGACCGCGTCCCGGTAGCGGTCGTTCCACTCGGTCCACAGCGGGGGGAACGCGCCCACCTGGTAGCCGCCGCTGCCCACGTCCCACGGTTCGGCGATCAGCTTCACCCGGCGCAGCACCGGGTCCTGGGCGATGACCGCGAGGAAGGGGGAGAGCATGTCCACGTCGTGCATCGAGCGCGCCAGCGCCGCCGCCAGGTCGAAGCGGAAGCCGTCCACCCCCATCTCGGTCACCCAGTAGCGCAGCGAGTCGGTGATCAGCCGCAGCACCTGCGGCTGCACCACGTGCAGGGTGTTGCCGCAGCCCGTGTAGTCCGCGTAGCGGCGGGCGTCGTGCTGGAGGCGGTAGTAGCCGCGGTTGTCGATGCCGCGCAGCGACAGCATCGGGCCCAGCTCCCCGGCCTCGGCGGTGTGGTTGTAGACGACGTCGAGGATCACCTCGATCCCGGCCGCGTGCAGCGCCCGGACCATCCGCTTGAACTCGCCGACCTGCTGCCCGGCCGTCCCCGAGGCCGCGTAGGCGGCGTGCGGGGCGAAGTAGCCGATGGAGTTGTAGCCCCAGTAGTTGACCAGGCCCCGGCGCAGCAGATGGTCCTCGTGGGCGAACTGGTGCACCGGCAGCAGCTCGACCGCCGTCACCCCGAGCGAGGTCAGGTGCTCGATCGCGGCCGGGTGGGCCAGGCCCGCGTAGGTGCCGCGCAGCTGCTCCGGGATGCCGGGGTGCCGCTTGGTGAAGCCGCGTACGTGCAGTTCGTAGATGACCGTGTCCGACCACGGGGTCTTGGGCCGGCGGTCGTCCCGCCACTCGTCGCCCCCGCCCGCGTCGTCGTGGACCACGACGCCCTTGGGCACGAACGGCGCCGAGTCCCGGTCGTCGCGCACGGTGTCGGCGACATGCTGCTGCGGCCAGTCGCGTACGTGCCCGTACACCTCGGGCGGCAGCCGGTAGTCGCCGTCGACCGCGCGGGCGTACGGGTCGAGGAGGAGCTTCGCCGGGTTCCAGCGGGCGCCCGTCCACGGGTCCCAGCGGCCGTGCACCCGGAAGCCGTAGCGCTGCCCCGGCCGGACGCCGGGGACGAAGCCGTGCCAGATCTCGTGGGTCAGCTCGGTGAGCGGCACCCGGGTCTCGGTCGCGTCCGGGCCGGGGCCGTCGAAGAGGCAGACGTCGACCCCCTCCGCCCCGCCCGCCCAGAGCGCGAAGTTGGTGCCCGCGACCCCGTCCGGACCCACCCGGTACCGGGCGCCGAGCGGGGTCGGCGCGCCCGGCCAGGCGGCCGGTCCCGCGCGGACCACCGGGCGGCTGCCCGCGGCGGACGGCGCCGGGGCGCGCGGCGGCGCACCCCGTGCGTCCCGCGCTCCCTCGGCCGGCGTCTCCTGTTCGGTTTCCGCTGCGCTCGACACCTCTCGGCCTCCCGCGGCTCGTCGGGCCCCTGACACCGGCGGGCCCGGACGGGCGTGCGCGGCGTCCCGGCCCCGTGCCCGTCGTCGGTCCTCCCGTCATTTCTGCCCGTCCGGCCCGCCTCCCAACATCGCACCCCTCCGCCGGCCCCCGGGACCGGCCCGCCCGGCCCCGGTGCCCGTACGGCGGCGGGTCACGTTGCCCGGGGCGGGGGGCCGTCGTTGGGCGGTGCGTGAGAGATGCACTGAAACGCGCGGTACGGCGTGCGGGCCTGGCGCTGGCGGGAGCGGGACTGGTCGCGGGGCTCGTCGGGTGCACCGGCGGCGCGCCCGACGGCGGCGGCAAGGGCAGCGGCCGGGACGAGGTGATCCGGGTGACACCCGAGGACGGCGCCAAGGGCGTCGCCCCGGACGGCCCCCTCCGCGTCGAACTCGACGGCGGCCGGCTGGAACGGGTCCGGGTCACCCGTATCGAGGCGGACGGCGGGGCCGAGGTCCCCGGGCGGATCGCGGCGGACGGGTTGAGCTGGACGCCGGAGAAGGGGACCCGGCTGGGGCTCGCCGCGAAGTACGGGGTGGACGTGGTCGCCCTGGACGCGCGGGGGCGGCGCACGGCCCGGCACACCACCTTCGCCACCGCCGTGCCCGAGCACCGGTTCATCGGCTACTTCAAGCCGGAGAACCGCGCCACCGTCGGCACGGGGATGATCGTCTCCTTCTCCTTCAACCGCGAGATCGCCGACCGGGCGGCGGTCGAACGGGCGATCCGGGTGACCTCCGACCCGCCCGTGGAGATCGCCGGGCACTGGTTCGGCCGGGACCGCCTGGACTTCCGGCCCGAGCGGTACTGGAAGCCGGGCACCCGGGTCACCGTCGACATGCGGCTGCGCGATGTGGCCGGGGCACCGGGCGCGTACGGCATCCAGCAGAAGCGGGTGGTCTTCACCGTCGGCCGCTCCCAGGTCTCCACGGTCGACGCGGCGGCCCACACCATGCGGGTGGTCCGGGACGGGAAGCTCCTCGCGGAGGTCCCGGTCACGGCGGGCGCCGACAAGACGCCCACCTACAACGGCCGGATGGTGGTCACCGAGATGTACGACGTGACCCGGATGAACGGCGCGACCGTCGGCTTCAAGAAGAAGGACGGGCGGGGCGAGTACGACATCCCGGACGTCCCGCACGCGATCCGGCTCACCACCTCGGGCACCTTCCTGCACGGCAACTACTGGGCCGTGCCCGAGACCTTCGGCTCGGACAACGTCTCCCACGGCTGCGTCGGCCTCCGTGACGACAAGGGCGGCAGCAGCGAGTCCCCGGCCGGCTGGTTCTACGACCGGACCCTGATCGGCGACGTCGTCGAGGTGGTCAACTCCCGGGACCGCACCGTCGCCCCCGACAACGGCCTCGGCGGCTGGAACCTCGACTGGCGTACCTGGAAGGCGGGTTCGGCCCTGCGCTGACCGCCCCTCCGCCGGGGCGCCCTCCGCCGTGGTCCCGCCCCTCCGCCACGCCCCCTCCGTCACGGCCCGCCACGCGCGCCCCGCCCCCTCGCCACGCGCCCCCTGCCTGGCGTTTCTCCGTCTGTCCCGGTGGACAGGTTGGGACCGAACGGTGACATCCAGGGGTACGTCCCGAGACGATCCGTGTGATTTTCTGAACACTGTGCGCGGATAGGGCGCGGGGGTGCGGGCCGTGGCGGGGCCAGGCCGTGCGAGGGGAGAACGAGACGTGAACGGGCAGCCGATATCGGGGGCATCGGCCGGAGCCGGACGGGGGCGGGGACGCAGAGGCGTCCGGCTCTCCGCACTGGCACTGGGCGCGCTGCTCGCGCTGACCGCGTGCGCGGGCGGCGGGGACGGCAAGGGCGGCGACGCGGGTTCGGACGGCAAGGGGGCCGGCAAGGTCGCGGACGGCCCGTCGCAGGCGGTCGTCACCGTCGCGCCCAAGGACGGCGCGGACGCCGTCCCGACCACGGGCGCGCTGAAGGTGACCGCGGCCAAGGGCAAGCTGACCACCGTCACCGTGCAGGACGACAAGGGCACGAAGATCGAGGGGAAGACCTCCTCGGACGGGGCGTCCTGGGAGCCGCTGCACCACCTCGCGGGCGCCACCAAGTACAAGGTCCACGCGGTCGCCAAGGACGCGGACGGACGCGAGTCCGCGAAGGACACCACCTTCACCACCCTCGTCCCGCAGAACACCTTCATCGGCCACTACACCCCCGAGGACGGCACCACCGTCGGCGTGGGCATGCCGGTGTCCATCAACTTCACCCGCGGGATCACCGCGCCCGAGGCCGTCGAGAAGGCCATCACCGTCACCGCCGACCCGCCGGTGCGGATCGAGGGCCACTGGTTCGGCAACGACCGCCTCGACTTCCGCCCGGAGACGTACTGGAAGGCCGGCACCAAGGTCACCGTGAAGCTCAACCTGGACGGCGTCGAGGGCCGCCCGGGCGTCTACGGCAAGCAGGCCAAGTCCTTCTCCTTCACCATCGGCCGCTCCCAGGTCTCCACCGTGGACGCGTCCGCGCACACCATGTCGGTGGTCCGGGACGGCAAGGAGATCAAGAAGGTCCCGATCACCGCGGGCGCGCCGTCGACCACCACCTACAACGGGCAGATGGTCATCAGCGAGAAGTACGAGGTGACCCGGATGAACGGCGCCACCGTCGGCTTCGGCGGCGAGTACGACATCAAGGACGTGCCGCACGCGATGCGCCTGTCCACCTCGGGCACCTTCGTGCACGGCAACTACTGGGCCTCGCCCGGCACCTTCGGCTCCGCCAACGTCAGCCACGGCTGCGTCGGCCTCCAGGACGTGCGCGGCGGCTACGACAAGAACATGCCCTCGGCCTGGTTCTTCGACAACTCCCTCATCGGCGACGTCGTCATCGTGAAGAACTCCAAGGACAAGCAGATCGCCCCGGACAACGGCCTCAACGGCTGGAACATGTCCTGGGCGGAGTGGACGAAGTAGTCCTCCGCGCGGACCTCGGCGTCCTCGGCGCGTCCCGCGCACGGGACCCGGTGCTGTGAGCAACGGCACCGGGTCCCCTCGCGTTGACGCGGGCTAACCTCGGCCCATGACTGTTTCCCTCGAAGTCTCCGACGGCGTCGGCACCATCCGCCTGGACCGCCCCCCGATGAACGCCCTCGACGTGGCCGTGCAGGACGGGCTGCGCGAGCTGGCCGAGGAGGCGACCCGGCGCGAGGACGTCCGGGCCGTGATCCTCTACGGCGGCGAGAAGGTGTTCGCGGCGGGCGCGGACATCAAGGAGATGCAGAACATGGACCACACGGCCATGGTGCTGCGCTCCCGCGGCCTCCAGGAGGCGTTCACCGCCGTGGCCCGCATCCCCAAGCCCGTCGTCGCGGCCGTGACCGGCTACGCCCTGGGCGGCGGCTGCGAGCTGGCGCTCTGCGCCGACTACCGGATCGCGGCCGAGGACGCGAAGCTCGGCCAGCCGGAGATCCTGCTCGGCCTGATCCCGGGCGCGGGCGGCACCCAGCGGCTCTCCCGGCTGATCGGCCCCTCCCGCGCCAAGGACCTGATCTTCACCGGCCGCATGGTCAAGGCCGAGGAGGCTCTCACCCTCGGACTCGTGGACCGGGTGGTGCCCGCCGCCGAGGTGTACGCGCAGGCCCTCGCCTGGGCCGGGAAGCTCGCCAAGGGCCCGGCGCTGGCGCTGCGCGCGGCGAAGGAGTCGGTGGACGCGGGTCTGGAGACCGACATCGACACCGGTCTCGCGATCGAACGCACCTGGTTCGCGGGGCTGTTCGCGACGGAGGACCGCGAGCGGGGCATGCGCAGCTTCGTGGAGGAGGGCCCGGGGAAGGCCAAGTTCCTCTGAGGCAGGGCCGGTTGGGGCGGCCGGCCGTCGCGCCGGCCGCCGCGTCAACCGGCTGTGCGCGGGGCGAGTCCCCGTACGGGTCCCGCCGTCCGCCCCCTGGCTCGGGGGCCCGCGGGTGCCTCTTTCGGGGCCGTCTTCGCAGGTGGCGCGGGGTGTGAGTGATCATTTAATGCCTCTGGCATATGACTTTCGCTACCTCCGGAATGAGTCATACCGGGGGCCACTTTCCCCCGGAACACCTCCGGGGCGCCGCCTTTGCCGCCATCATGGACGCATGGCGGGCCTGGAGGGTGTGGGACAAGCGCGGCAGCGTGCCGGTACGGCCGCCGCGCGGTGGGTCCCGGCCGTGGAGGACGAACAGGCGCTCAAGGCGCTGGAGTTGCACGGCAGTCCGGCGGACGGCGAGGTGCGCCTGCCGTCCCTGCCCGAATCCGCGCGGATCGCGCGCCGGCTCACCCAGCACGTGGTGCTGCGCCAGTGGGCCCTTCCGGCCCAGACCTGCGAGTACGCGGTGCTGCTCGTCTCCGAGCTGGTGGGCAACGCGGTGCGCCACACCGGGGCGCGGGTCTTCGGTCTGAAGATGCTGCGCCGGCGCGGCTGGATCCGCGTCGAGGTGAACGACCCCTCGCGCGGTCTGCCCTGTCTGATGCCGGTGCAGGAGACGGACATCAGCGGGCGGGGGCTGTTCCTGGTGGACACCCTGTCCGACCGCTGGGGGGTGGACCTGCTGCCGCGCGGCAAGACGACCTGGTTCGAGATGCGCGTCGCGGAGCGCTGACGGCCCCCCGGCCCCGGCCCGGCCTGTGTGGGCCCGGCTCGCGTAGGGCCCCGCACCCGGACGCACAGAAGCCCCCGTGCGCCCGGGTGGGGCGCGTGGGGGCTTCTGTGTGGAGCGCCGTGGACGGGGTGGGGTGTATCCACGGCCGCTTTGTGACGACCTGGCCCGGGTCAATGGGGGTCGTGCCACCGACTATGGCAGACGGACGCCGCCACGCCAAAACTGTATAGCGGACAAAAAGGTACATGTGACCCAAATGAAATGTGAATCTTAGGCGAGGCCGCCCATCGGCCTGCAAAACGATGCATGAATGTGAGGTTGCACGCGTGAATCATCGAAGCTGATGATCGCGAACATGTCGGCCGGGGCCGCTCACGGCCCGGTCTCCCCGCGCCGCCCGGGCGCCCGGGGGCATGACGGCAACTCGCCCACGGGCGGGTGAGGTTGCGCTCCCGGCGCGCGGCCCTGCGGCAGGGTGCTCCTCATGATCGTTTCTCGTCTGCGGCGCCGTGCCGCGGTCCTCGTGCTGTCCCTGTCGGCCGCCCTCGCCCCGGCCGCCGTCTCCACCGCCGCCGGTGCCGCGCAGGCCCCCGCGCAGGTCCGCCCGGTGGTCGCCCCGGCCGCTCCCGCCGCCGCGGCGGCCGCGGTCTGCCCCGTCGTCACGGACCGGCTGCACGCGGCGGCCGACAAGCGGGTCGACGTCGACCGCGTCACCCCGGAGCCCGTCCACCGCGCCTCCTGCGGGCAGCTCTACCGCGCCGACGGCCGCGCTCCCGCCGTCGTCTTCGAGGAGGGCTTCCACCCCAAGGCCCCGCTCGACGGCCAGTACGACCTGGAGAGCTACGTCCTGGTCAACCAGCCCTCGCCGTTCGTCTCGACCACCTACGACCACGACCTCTACAAGCAGTGGAAGAGCGCCTGGAACTACTACATCGACGCCCCCGGCGGCATCGATGTGAACCGCACCATCGGCGACACCCACCAGTGGGCCGACCAGCAGGAGGTCGCCTTCCCGGGCGGCATCGCCCGCGAGTTCGTCGTCGGCGCCTGCCCGGTCGACCGCCAGGCCAAGCGGGAGATCATGAGCGGGTGCGTGGACAACCCGCACTACCGCCCGTGGCGCGGCTGACCCGCGACCGGACCGGCCCGCGTCCCCGCCCGCCCTCGCCCACCGGACCGCCGGCACGGCCCGATAATCCGGGCCCCGTCAGTAAGGCACCAAGAAGGGGTGGACCGGTGGCGGACATCGAGGAAGCACGCAAGGCGTTCGACCGCTACGACGCGGACGGCGACGGCTTCATCACTGCGGCCGAGTACAAGACGGCGATGGCGCAGATGGGCGACTGGAACGTCACCGCGACGGTGGCCGCGGCCGTCATCGCCGCCTCGGACACCGACCGGGACAAGCTCCTGTCGTTCGACGAGTTCTGGGCGAGCCTGAACAAGAGCTGACGCCCGCCCGTCCCGCCGACGGCCCCGGCCCCACCACGTGCGCGGTGGGGCCGGGGCCGTCGCGTTCCCCGGGGCCCTTCGACCGGCCCTCCACCCGGACTCCCCGGCCCGGGCGCAGCGTCGGGCGCGGCGGGTGTGCGTGGAACCGGCGCGAGCGGGCATCCGAGCAGGCACCGGTAGGGGACGGACAGGGGGTGGGGACCATGCGGCGGCCTCGGGTGGTCACGGGTGCGAGCGGCACCCCGGGAAGCGCGACGGCACTGCGCCGGGCACTCGACGAGGCGCGGGCCCGGGACGCCGAGCTGTGGGCGGTCCTCGCCTGGCAGGCGCCGGGCGCCGGGATCGGCAGCCCGGGCCACGGTCCCGGCACCTGCATGACCACCGTCTGCCGCGACGCGGCGGCCGACCGCCTGCGCACCCTCCTGACCACCCTCTTCGGCCCGTCCGGCCCGGACGTCCCCCTGCACGCGGTCGTCTCCCAGGCGACCCCGGGCGCCGCCCTGGTCGACCTCGCGGACGGCCCCGCCGACCTGATCGTCGTCGGCACCGGCACCCGCCGCGCGCTGCGCCGCCTGCGCCCCTCCGTCGCGGGCTACTGCCGCACCCGCGCCACCTGCCCGGTCCTGACCGTCCCGCCCTCCCCACTCCAGGCCGACCTCGACCGCCTCCACCGCCGCAACCGCTGGCACCTCCCGGTACGCGTCCGCGACCTGGCGGCGTGAACCGGGCCCGGGGGGCTGCCGTCGGCGATCTGCGCGACGTCAGGGCTTCGGGGCGTCCCGCAGACGCTTGATCTGCCGGTCGCCCGGGATCCGCATCGGCGTACGGCACATCCCGAAACGAGCAGCGCTCCGGTGACCAGAGCGACGAGCATCGGCGTACGGCACAGGGCGTGAACGCGCATGAGTGGTCCCCCCCAAGGGCTCCGCGAACGAGATCGCAGAGACGCTGGTCGTCTCCAGATCCGTTCCACCAGCGGTTAGTTGCCGTTGACCGGGCAGGGACCGGTTCGCCCGAGCAGGACGTGCCGAAGATCACAGGAATGTTGCCGGGCTTTCGTGTCGTTGACGCCCGGTTTATCTCCGTTGACCTTCTGTCACGGGTGAGTGTTGGTTGTGCCTGTGAGAAAACTGTGGATGCTTCGCGGGCATGGTGCGCCGAAGGTGTGTACCCGAAATCGGTACGTTGGCCCGGCTGTTGCCGCCCTGCTCGGGGTGCCGTTGCTTCTCGGTGTCCTGCCGTCCACAGTCGGCAGCGCAGAGGCGGTGGAGAGAAGTGCGCCCGCCGATACTGTGGCGCAGTCGTCCCGCGAAGACGCTGCCGGATCCGGCGAGCAAGCGCCGTCGGAAGCGGAGGCGCGTGCGAAGGCCTCGCGGACCGGCAATCCGGTGGAGCTCACCGCGCTCCGCGGCGAGACGCGTGAAGTGTTCGTGACCCCTGAAGGCGATCTGGAGGCCCGCGAGTACCTGCGGCCGGTGTGGACTCGGGCCGACGGTACGTGGAAGCGCGTCGACACCGACTTGGCGACCACGCACGAGGGGGCGGTTGCACCTGCTGCGTCCACGGTGAATCTGGAGTTCTCCGGAGGGGGTGCTGACGATCCGCTCGTCCGGCTGGAGCGCTCCGGCCGCGAGCTGAGCCTGTCATGGCCCGGTTCGCTGCCCGCCCCGCGACTCGACGGGCCGGTGGCCACGTACGAGTCCGTGCTGCCGGGCGTCGACCTGCGCATGACCGCCCAGGAGGACGGGTTCACTCAGCTCCTGGTGGTGAAGTCGGCGGAAGCCGCCCGGAGTCCCCAGCTGGAGGAGCTCCGGCTGAGGCTCTCCACGGAGAAGCTGGAGGTCCGGGTGACGGACGAGGACGGCCTGGAGGCCGTCGACGCCGGCGCCGGAGCGGCAGTCTTCGAGGCGCCGAAGCCGATGATGTGGGATTCCAGCCCCGGCCCGGGAACCGCGGCCACCGCCCCGGTGGGGAAGGCATCCCCGGCGGGTGCGAGGGCGGCCCGCTCGCAGGACGCCCCTGAGGCTGCCGGGGCCCCCGAGGCTGCCGGGACCGAGCCCGGCGCAGGCGAGTCGGGCAAGCTCGCTCCGGTGGGAGTGGAGGTGCCGGCCGGGCAGGCGGAGCTGGTGCTCACCCCGGACGCCGAGGTGTTGCGGTCGGACGACACCGTCTACCCGGTGTTCATCGATCCGCAGTGGTACACCCCGCGGAACACGGCGTGGACGATGGCGTCCCGGTACTGGGCGTCGGCACCGCAGTGGAAGTTCAACGGGGATCCGGACGCCGGGCTCGGGTACTGCAACTGGTCCTACTGCGCTCCGCACGACACCAAGCGGCTCTTCTACCAGATCCCGGTGTCCCGGTTCGCGGGCAAGACGATCCTGTCCGCGGAGTTCGTGGTCCGCAACACCTGGTCGGCGTCCTGCTCGCCGCGCTCCGTCGAGCTGTGGAGGACGGAGGGCATTTCCTCGTCGACCACATGGAACAGTCAGAAGGCTTCCGGCTTCTGGATCGAGCACCTGGACTCCGACTCGTTCGCTCACGGCTATACGGGCTGCTCGGCCAAGGACGCCGAGTTCGACGTCAAGTCGGCGCTGCAGGCCGCCGCGAACAACAAGAGGCCGACCATGACGTTCGGCCTGCAGGCAGCCAACGAGAACGACGGCTACGCCTGGAAGCGCTTCTCGGACAAGGCGCACCTGCGGGTGAAGTACAACCGGGCGCCGTCGCAGATCAAGATGTCGCAGCTCTCGGCGGAGTACGGCGGCACCTGCAAGAGACCGTCCGACGCGGCCCGCGTGCGCACCCTGGGCAAGATATACGCCACTGGCGTGACCGACCCGGACGGCGACAATGTCGCCGTTGAGTTCGAGGCCCAGTGGGACTCCGGGGACGGCAAGGGCACGATCGTCCGGTGGAAGTCGGGGCGGACGACCTCGAAGAAGTCGGGTTCCGACTTCGTCGTCAGCCTGCCTTCCTCGGTACCGAAGAACAAGCAGGTTTTCTGGTACGCCCGCAGCTATGACGGGGCCCAGTACTCCCCCTGGTCGACCGCCGGTGATCCGACGGGCTGCTACTTCGTTTACGACACAGCTCTCCCCAAGGCGCCCACCATTACCTCCGGCGACTACCCGGCATCCGATCCCGAGGACCCGAACGACCCCTGGCACGACGGAGTGGGCAAGCACGGCACCTTCACGTTCAAGGCCGCCGACAGTGACGTGACGAAGTACTGGTTCGGCATCAACAGCGACCCCAAACCCGAGAACACGCTCCCGACGTCCGGAGGCGCCGCGCGGAGCATCCCGCTGCTGCCGGCCAAGCCGGGGCTGAGCTTCGTCACAGCCCGGGCGTTCGACCAAGCGGGCAACGGCGGTGAGACCCGGACCTACCGGTTCAGAGTCAAGGCAGGACAGCCCGAGCGGGCGGTCTGGGCGCTCGACGAGGGGAGCGCGGCGCGTCAGGCCGCGGGTTCCTCGGGTGCCCGCGCCGCCGTGCTGCACGGTGGCGCCACGACCGGAGCCACCGGCAAGCTGGGCAAGGCCCTCCACCTGGACGGCACGAGCGGGTACGCGGCGACCGACATCCCGACGGTCAACACCGCCAACGGATTCAGCGTGTCCGCGTGGGTCAAACTCGACCGAGTGCCCACGGGTGCCGCCGTGGTGGCGACACAGCCGGGCAACCACTCCCCGGGATTCGAGCTGTACTACTCCCACGGCTACAACCGCTGGGTCTTCAACCAGTACACCTCCGACACGGCGGGCGCTTCGATCGCACGGGCGATGGCCCCGCAGGCCGGCGGCGTCACCGCGAACACCTGGACCCACCTGGTGGGTGTCTACAGCGGTGGCGACAAGGAACTGCGCCTGTACGTCAATGGAGTGCTGGCCGGCTCCACGCCGTACACGACCGCCTGGGACGCCAGGCGGGGGCTCCAAGTCGGCGCAGCGAACCTGAACGGCTCCGTGACCAACCACTTCCCCGGAGCCATCGACGAGCTGCGCATCTTCGACAAGCCCGTCAGCGCCACCGAGGTGACCCGCCTGCACAACCTGGAACCCATCGGCACCGGGCGGACGGCGCGCGCCGTCTTCCCCATGGACGAGGATGCCGGGGCCACCCAGGTCACCGGTCGGGCCGACACCCAGCCCCTCGCTCTCGCCGGCGATGCGCGGTTGGGGAGTCCCGGTGTCGCGGGCAAGGCATTGGAACTGGACGGCGCGGGCGACTACGCGCACACCACATCACCCCACACCGACACCCAGCGCCCGTTCACCGTTTCGGCGTGGGCGAAGCTCGCCCGGACCCCGAGTCAGGCGGCCACCGTGGTCGCTCAACTCGGCACGAACCGGCCCGGATTCGAGCTGTACTACTCGAAGACCCACAACCGGTGGGGCTTCACCCAGTACTCCGCCGATACTCCCGGGGCTCAGCAGATCCGGGTCGTGCAGCCGGAGGGCACTACCGCGAGGCCGGGAGAATGGGTGCACCTGGTGGGCGTCCATGACGCAGTGGACAAGACGCTCACCCTGTACGTCAACGGCACCAAGGTGGGGAGCGTGCCGCAGGCCGCCCCCTGGTACGCGGGCGGGCGGGTCCAGGTCGGTGCCCTGAGCATCGACGGCGGACAGCTGACCCAGTTCTTCCCCGGACAGATCGACGATGTGCGGCTGTACGACCGGCCGGTCTCGGCGGAGGAGGTCCAGCAGCTCTTCCGGCAGCGTCCCGTTGTCAAGGCTCGCTGGAAGTTCGAGACGGCCAGTTCGGCCACGCCGCCCACCACACCGGACGCGTCTCCGACGGGCGTGGGTCTGAGCCTGCACAACGGCGCGAGGCTGGGATCGGGCTGGGTGGACGGCGGTCTGGAGCTCGACGGCGTGGACGACTACGCCGCGACCACGGCCGGCGCTGTTCCCGTCGACACCTCCGGAAGCTTCACCGTCAGCGCGTTCGTCCAGGCCGCGGCCACGCCGACCGCACCGGCCGTTCTCATCAGTGCCCCCGGAGGCAGCAAGAACGCCTTCGAGGTCCGCTACGTCCCGAATGCGACACCGGACACCGGGGGCCGCTGGCAGATCACCACGAACCAGGCCGACACCACGTCGGCCACCGGGACCGATGTGGCGTACGGACCGTTCGGCGGAGTGGGGGAGTGGCACCACGTCGCCCTGGTCTACGACGGATTCGCTCGGGAGCTGCGTCTCTACGTCGGCGGTGAGCTGGAGGAGACGGCATGTGCCGATACCGACGGCGACGGTGTGGCGGACGACTCCGCCTGTGAGGAGAGGATCTCCCGCGCCGAGAACGTGATCACGTTCAAGGCTTCGCAAGGGCTCCACATCGGCCGGACGAAGACCGGCGCGAACACCTGGGGCGAGTACTGGCCTGGTGCTGTCTCGGACGTGTGGACCTTCCAGGGGGCGCTCAGCGAGACCGCCATCGGCCACCTGTCCCAAGGAATTCCCGGTGCCGACACCGTCGTCCCCGGAAGCGACTGACCACCGACTGCCACCTACGCACTTTCTGACGGACTCGCACGACGAAGGATGAGGATGAACGGTAGACAGCGGACGCGAGTCCGTTCCCTGCGCCGCCGAATAGCGCTGGCCTCGGCCGTGGTCATGATGGGAACCCTGCTCCAGGCGGCGACCCAGCCCGTTGCCTCCGCGGTCGATCGTGGCACGGGCCGTCCCGACCTTCCGACCTCGGAGAAGCCGGTGGCGGTCACGCCGGTCCCGTTCGTTCCACGAGATCCTGCCCAGTCCGGGGCACCCGTTCGGGTCCCGCGAGCCGTCTGGCCGGAGGCGGGCACCGTGACCGTCGAGGTGCCGAAGAGCGGTTCGTCCGTCGTCCGTGCCGGAAAGCTTCCCATCGCCCTGGGCAACTCCCGGGCCTCCGCGTCCGTACGGGCCCGCATGCTCGACCGCGAGGCGGCCCGTCGTGCGGGAGCGGACGGCCCGCTGTTCAGCCTGGAGGCTGCCGGGACCACCAGGTCCACGACGTCCGTCCGCGCCCGTCTCGACTATTCGGCCTTCGCCGCGGCCTTCGGTGGCGGCTACGCCGACCGTTTGAAGCTGGTCGAGCTGCCGGCCTGTGCGGTGTCGACGCCGGAAAAGGCCGAATGCCGCTCCGCCGAGCCCGTCGACACCGTCAACGACACCGAGAAGCAGACGCTCACCGCCCGGAGTGTCACCCTCGCGCCCTCCCGTGCCACGGTTCTGGCGGCCGTCGCCGACGACGCCAGTATGGGTGGTGACTACAAGGCGACCCCGCTCTCGCCCTCCGCGCAGTGGAGCACCAGTCTCAACACCGGTGACTTCTCCTGGTCGTACGCCATGAACGTGCCCGAGGTCCCCGGTGGCTTGGCGCCGAGCGTCGGTCTCTCGTACTCCTCGGGGTCCATCGACGGGCGCACCGGTAACAGCAACAACCAGGCCTCATGGGTCGGGGACGGGTTCGACCTGTGGCCCGGCTCCATCGAGCGCCGCTACAAGTCGTGCGCCGACGACGGAGTCGAGCGCCCCGACGGAGCCAAGCCGGCCGACCTGTGCTGGGCCTACGACAACGCGTTCATCTCCTTCAACGGCAAGGGCGGCGAACTCGTGCCGACCGGTGCCGACACCTTCCGGCTGCGTGACGACGACGGCACCAAGGTCCAGCGCCTGAGAGGGACGAGCACGGACGTACGTGCCAACGGCGCCCGTGACGACGAGTACTGGAAGGTCACCACCCCGGACGGAGTGCAGTACTACTTCGGATACAACCGGCTGCCCGGCTGGGCATCCGGCAAGGAGACCACCGACTCCACCTGGACCGCCCCGGTCTTCGGAGACGACGCGAACGAGCCGTGCCACGCCTCCGCGTTCGCCGACTCCTGGTGCCAGCAGGGCTGGCGCTGGAACCTGGACTACGTGGTCGACCCGCACGGCAACGCGATCGCCTACTACTACGACAAGGAGTCGAACTCCTACGGCCGCAACCTGGACGAGAAGGCCAATACTCGCTATGTCCGCGGCGGCTCCCTCGACCGCATCGAGTACGGACTGCGCTCCACCAGCATGTACTCGGCCCAGGCCCTGGCGAAGGTCGACTTCACCAACGGCAAGCGGTGCCTGCCCGCAGGCGGCAGCACCTGCGCCGAGGTGGAGACCGACGCCTTCCACTGGTACGACACCCCCTGGGACCTGAACTGCAACGCCGGTGCGACCTGCGACCAGGGACGGCTGGCACCCGTCTTCTTCACCACCAAGCGCCTCGCCACCGTCGCCACCCAGGTCCTGAGGAACGGCACCTACGCGGACCGACTCGTGGACGCTGGGCCACCGGTGGGGGCAGGCCGACACGGACTACCAGCTTCTGCTGCAGTCCATCCAGCGCACCGGCAAGAGCGCCAGTCCGGCCATCACCCTGCCGAAGACCACTCTCGGGTACACCCAGCACGCCAACCGCCTCGACCGGACCGGCGACGGCTACGCCCCCTTCATCAAGGAACGCCTTGCCTCCGTCGCCGACGAGGCAGGCGGACAGATCGACGTCAACTACTCGGCGCCCGTGTGCAATGCCTCGGCGCTGCCCACCCCGCAGACCAACATCACCCGTTGCTTTCCCCAGTACATCGGCGGCAGCGGCAGCGACGACCCGGAACTGCACTGGTTCAACAAGTACGTCACCTCCACCGTCACGCTGACCGACCGCACGGGCGGCGCTCCCGACCAGGTCACGATGTACGACTACCTAGGTGACGCCGCCTGGCACTACGACGACGATGACGGGCTGACCAAGGAGAAGGCCAAGACCTGGTCGCAGTGGCGCGGCTACGGCCACGTCCGCGTCAGGACGGGCGGGCAGGGCGGCGCCGCCGCGATGAAGTCCCAGGCCGACAGCTACTTCCTCCGCGGCATGGACGGCGACCGCAAGACGCCTGACGGGGGCACCAAGTCCGTCACCGTCGCCCTGGGCGAGGGTGAGGGGGCCCAGCTCACCGACCACGAGTCGGCCGCCGGCTTCGAGTACAAGACCGTGCAGTACTCCGGCTCCCAGGGCCGCGTGCTCAGCAAGACCGTGAGCCGCCCCTGGCACCACGAGACGGCAAAGAAGGTCCGCTCCTGGGGCACGGTGACCGCCAACCTCACCGGCACCGCCCAGACCCGCGCCTGGACGTCACTCGACGACGGCGCGGGCAATCGCTGGCGGACCACCACGACCGTCAACACGTTCGACACCGTCGCCGGACGCATCACCCAGATCGACGACCGTGGCGACGACTCCACCACCACCGACGACAAGTGCACCCGCACCTCCTACCCGTCGGCGGGCGCGATCCTCACCCTGCCTGCCCGGGTGGAAGCGGTCTCCAAGGCATGCGGCACCACCCCCACGCGCCCCGGTGACGTGATATCCGACGTCCGCACCGCCTACGACGGCCTCGCCTACGGCGCCGCGCCCACCAAGGGCAGCGCCACGGCGACGGCGATGCTCAAGTCGCACGACGGCACCACGGCCACCTACACCGAGACCGCTGCCACGTACGACGCTTACGGCCGCAGGCTCACGACGAACGACCTCAGCGGCACTGTCACCGTCAAGAACGACACGGTGACCCGGACCGCGCGCAACGACGGCCGCGTTACCACCACGGCCTACACCCCGAGCACCGGCTTCCCGGACTCGGCCAAGGTCACGACGCCGCCGGTCACCACCGGAGACAGTGCCACCGCGCAGACCACCACCACCGTCCGCGACCCGCTCCGCGGCATGCAGCTCAGCATCACGGACACCAACAACAAGGTCACCAACTTCGCCTACGACGCGCTGGGGCGGAAGACCAAGGTCTGGCTCGCCGACCGTCTGACCGGCCAGACCCCCACCTACGAGTACACCTACACCGTCGCGGAGAACCAGCCCGTCGCCGTCGGTACCAAGACCATCGGCAACAACGGCGGCCAGGACACCTCCTATGTCCTCTACGACGGCTTCCTCCGCCCGCGGCAGACGCAGGCCCCCGGGCCCAACGGCGGACGGCTGCTCACCGATGTCTTCTACGACGAACGCGGCCTGACGGCGAAGGAGTTCCTGCCCTACTACGCCACCAACAAGCCCTCCACCACGCTCGTCAAGCCGCAGGACGCCCTCGGCGTGGAGACCCAGAACCGCTACACCCACGACGGGCTCGGCAGGCAGACGGAGCACCGGCAGATCTTCGGCAACGGCGACGGCGGCCAGGTCCTCGGCATCACCCGCACCGTCTACGGCGGCGACCGCACCACGGTCATCCCGCCCCAGGGCGGCACCGCCACCACCACCCTGACGGATGCCCGGGGCCAGACCACCGAACTCCGCCAGCACCACCAGCGCACGGCCGGCGCCTCGTTCGACACCACCAAGTACGACTTCACCCCGGCAGGGTCCCTGTCCAGGGCGACGGACCCCGCGGGCAACGAATGGACCTACGAGTACGACCTTCTCGGGCAGGTCAAGCAGACCAAGGACCCCGACAAGGGCACCCTCAAGTACTTCTACGACGACCGCGGCCGTCTCACCTCCACCCAGGACGCCCGCAACACCACGCTCGCCTACACCTACGACGGTCTCGGCCGCAGAACCGAGATTCGTTCCGGTTCGTCGACCGGCGCCCTGCGAGCCAAGTGGACGTACGACACCATCAGCGGTGCCAAGGGCCACCTCGCCGAATCCACGCGGTACGCGGACGACGGCTCGGCCTACGTCAACAAGGTGATCGCCTACGACCGCCTCTACCGGCCGCTTCGCACCTCCGTGACGATCCCGGCCACCACCGCCAACGCCGGACTCGCCGGCACCTACCAGTCGAGCGCCACTTACAAGGAATCCGGCCTGGTCAGCGGGATCGGCCTGCCCAAGGCGGGCAGCCTGGCCGCCTCGTCCGTCGTCTTCGTCTACGAGGACGCGACACTGCGTCCGCTTGCCGTGGACGGCCGTGAGGGCATCAAGGCCACGACGTCCTACAGCCTGACCGGCAAGCCCCTGCAGCACGAACTGTCCAACGCGGGCGGCAAGAAGACCTGGGTGACGAACGAGTACGAGGCCGGCACCCAGCGGCTCTCGTACACCCGGGTCGACCGCGAGGACGTCGCGGGCGTGGACCAGGCGTCGACCTTCCGCTACGACGAGGCCGGCAATGTCCTGTCCGTCTCGGACACCTCGCGCGCCGGCACCGACACCCAGTGCTTCACCTACGACTACCTGCGCCGCCTGACGAAGGCGTGGGCCCAGTCCACCAAGACCTGCGCGGACGCGCCCAGTGCCGCGGTCGTCGGCGGACCGGCCCCGTACTGGTCCTCCTACGGCTACGACAAGACCGGCAACCGCACCACCGAGACGCAGCACAACACGGCCGGTGACACCACCAAGAACGTCACGAGCACCTACGACTACCCGGCGCCCGGAGCCAACGCGGTCCGCCCGCACGGCCTGACATCCATCACCCGCAACGGCCCCGGCGTCACCCAGGGCGACTTCTTCACCTACGACGCCACCGGCAACACCGAGACCCGCACCCTGGGCGACGGCACCAGCCAGACCCTCAAGTGGGACGCGGAGGGCCGGCTCGTCAAGGTCACCGAACCGGTCGAGGGCGGCTCACCGAAGGTCACCGAGTACCTCTACGACGCCGACGGCAACCGCCTGATCGCCCGCACTCCGACCCAGGCCGTCCTCTACCTCGACGGCACCGAGATCACGGTCGCCAAGGGCACGACCACCCCCAAGGCCACCCGCTACATCGCTCTCGGCGGCGGCCATCAGGCCGTCCAGGCCGACGACGGGAAGGTCTCTTTCACCACCGCCGATCACCACGGCACAGCCCTGCTCGCCATCGATGCAGCAACCCAGCAGCTCAGCCAGCGCCGCACTCTGCCCTTCGGCGGCACCCGCGGCCCTGAGCCGGCCACCTGGCCCGGCACCAAGGGCTTCGTCGGCGGCACCATCGACGAGTCCACCGGCCTGACCCAAGTCGGCGCCCGCTCCTACGACTCGGCAACCGGCCGCTTCCTGTCGGTCGACCCGATCATGGACCTGACCGACCCCCAGCAGATCAACGGCTACGCCTACGCCAACAACAACCCCCTCACCTTCTCCGACCCTTCGGGCCTCTACTGCGACGGGTGCAGCGCCGGTAACCCCGACTCCGTCTGGGCCCCCGACAAGGGCAACGGCCCTGGTTGCACCACCTACAGCTGTCACGAGAAGCCGAAGAAGAAGGGGAACAACGGCAGTAAGGGGAACGGAGGAAAGGGGAAGTCCAGCAGCTCCCCGTCCGGAACGATTGTCATCGGCAAGAAAAACGGCAGGGTGACGATCGAGGGAGTTGAAATCCTCACGGCGCGGGAACTGGAGGCAAGGTTCCCTCAGTATGGCGAGGAAAAGAGGCTCGAAGCCTGGGCGGAAAGTCTTTGCTACATCGTGCAGGATCAGACAAAGTCCTTCTGTGGCGCTGCAGAAGCGCTTGGAATAATCGACCGCACACCCAACCGCTTCGAACGCATCGTCACGGCACTGGTCGTCCCCGACGTCGACGCCTGGAAGAGCTGTCTTGGCGGGCAAAGCGTCACCGCCTGTGGAAGCGCCGCTCTTGACCTCCCCTGGGCACGCGTACTGAAGGGCCTCAGGGTCCTGAAGGCCGAGAGGTTGCCTTGTAGTAGCTTTGTGCCCGGTACGCACGTCCTCCTGGCGGATGGAACAACGAAGCCCATCGAGGATGTCCGGATCGGTGACAAGGTTCTGGCCACTGACCCTGAAACCGGCCAGACCACGGTCAAGACGGTGACCGCCGAGATCACCAGCACGGGATTGAAGTCCCTGGTGACGATCACCCTTACCGTTGACGGCAAGAAGGTGAAGGTCACGGCGACCGACAACCACCCCTTCTGGCTACCGGGGGGCACTGAGTGGGTCGACGCTGGCGATCTGGAGACAGGACAGCATCTCGAAACCTCTGACGGCGAGTCCGTCCGTATCCAGCGCATTGATCGGGCAGAGCAGCCGACTCAGGTCCACAACCTCACCATCGCTGACCTCCACACGTACTATGTGCTGGCGGGTCAGACTTCGGTACTCGTTCACAACAGCAACTGTGGCGTGCGTCAGCACGACAAAGCCAGGGGTGCCGCCGGCGTTGATGAAATGACGGCGACGTTTGAGAAGTTCTACAAGAAGTCCGATATATACAGCGAGAGCTACGGGAACGGGCTCGAACTCTGGACTCCCTATGGCGTTCGTCAAGTGGATATCGCGGTCAGGCAGCCAAACGGCAATCTTCACCTTTACGAGGTGAAGGTGAATAAATCGAACTACACAAGGGGCCAGCGAAGGAAGGACGAATGGCTAGCGAAGACGTACGGGTTTGAAACCTCGGTAGTCCGTCGCAGTACAGAGTGTCCGATCTGCAACCCCTAACCTGAGAGGATGGCCAGTGAGTAGCGACTTCGGCTTCTGGAAGCGTTGCGTCGGGGACCCCGAGGAAGTCTTTGACGCCCTCGCTGAAGGTGACACTAGCGCCCTCGCCGTAAGCCCCGACGTGTTGCGGTTTCGGGAAGAATTGCTGGCTAGGTGGCCGGACGTGAACGACGTTCTGGAGCCGTCTCAGTTTGACCTGGAGGAGGAGCCTGACGATGCATCCAAGTACGTCCTCCTGACCCTTTCGGTTCGCCAGCTTGACTATCTCCCGGAGATTCTCGACATGGCGAAGAGGAACGGACTCGTTGGATTTAGCGGAGTGGCGGGCGAGCCAATCGCCTGATCATCCACAGGGGTGGCCCTGCCTCTTCGCTCAGGCGAAGAGGCAGGGCCGCTTCATGACCGGTATGAGGCCTTACATCCTGCCCTGACGGCAGTAGTTGACGCTGAGGTTGAAAGGGCAGGGTGACGGGGCTACGGGGGCTCCAGTCCGAGGCCGGTCTCGGCTATGAAGCCGTTGAGGATCTGCGGTCGGCGTTGGATGGTGCGCAGGCGGTTCTTCACGTGTGGGGTGAGGTTGTCGATCGTGCGGGGTGCGAGGTTGGCCAGGGATTTCTTCAGGTGGGCCCATACGCCTTCGACGGGGTTGAGGTCGGGTGCGTAGGGCGGGAGCTTGACGATGGTGAGCCAGTCGCTGTTGCGGTCGCAGAACTCCCGCAACGCCTTGGCGTGGTGGGTGCTGGCGTTGTCCCACAGCACGATCAGTGGGGCATCGCCGAGCTGCCGGTGGGCGGAGGTCAGCAGGTCCGCGAACTCGCGGGCCCGGAAGCCCTTCTTCTCGCCGGTCCGGCCCCGGTACGTCTGCGTCCGGTAGATCAGATGGGTCTCACGGCCCGGTCTGACGCAGATCATCCCGGCCATCAGGACCCGGCCGGAACCCTTGCCCGTCACTCTGACCAGCGGCGTCCGCCCGCGCCGTGACCAGGTCCGGCTTTTGCCGGGTTTCAGGTCCTGCCCGGCCTCGTCCTCGAACACGATCCACCCGCCCAGGAGCTGGGCCGTCCTCTTACCCGTGACCACTGCTCCGACCGCCACCGGGCCACGACCTGCTCGTCGCGCTCGACCACCCGGTGCGCGGGGACCTGCGGTGACCAGCCCAGCCGGTGCAACAGACGACACCCCACGTGGCGTGTACCGGTACCCGAACAGGAGGTGGATCAACTCCGCAACCCTCGCCAGGGTCCACCGCTGGGGTCTGGTGCACGATCGGGTGACATCTGAACTGGCTTGCCCTGTGAGGCAGGTGGGAAGGATGTCGCTGTGCCCAAGCCCTATCCGGAAGAGTT